>JAYUWD010000513.1:0-8937 GCA_043753735.1 Gemmatimonadaceae bacterium | reverse complement strand
AGCGATCGACTCGGAGCGGTGGAGCGAAGCTGACGCGGCCGGTGGGGGAGGGTGCCTGGTCACCACGGGCATTTTTTCCGGTTTTTTTGGCCGCTTGGCGGAAGCGCCGATCGCCGTGCTGGAGGTCGAATGCCGCTCCACCGGAGACGATCGTTGCCGCTTCCTACTCGGCTCGGGTGACGTGCTGGGTTACGTGCACGAGGCCATGGGGCGTGGAATCCCGTATGATCTGGCTGCGACGAGCGCGTGACTGCAGGGAAGACGCGCTAGGGGATAGTGCCGAGTCTTAAGGCAGCATCCCGGCGTACTTCGGGTTTGGGCGGAGATCGTCGCCAATCAAAATTTCCCGGTCCCAGGGCAGGACAATGTTCGCTTCGGTTGCAAGGCCGTGAAAATCCGGCTCGAACGAACCGGTCTTGAATGACACCGCTGTCTGCACTTCCTTGGCGCCGGCGTTGATGATCGCGCCAACCGCAAGGCGCAGCGTGTCACCTGAGCCACAGGTCTCGTCGACAACGAGGGCGCGCTTGCCGCGGACCTCCGTGGGCGCGGCGCCAAAGACCGCTGGCGTTGCTCTCACTCGTTCGGCGCTGTAGCGGCGCGAGACAAGAATCGAGTAGAACGGCAGGTCCAGAATAGCCGCGACCGCTGCCCCCGGAACCACGCCCGCGGTCGCAATGCCGACCACGATTTCCGGCGTCCAGCTGCGGGCGACCTTGAGTGCCAGCGCGCGTGACAGCTCACCGAAAAGCGGCCAATCGACGATCAACACGCCTTTTGAAAGATCTGGTGCGTACGGCGGTCGGGAAGACATGGTCGGCTCCGATCGTGGGTCCGCGGTCGTGGGTTTGCGGTCGCAGGTGACGCGGAGTGTAGCGTCGAGCATCGCGCGAGGCCAGCGTCGCAGAATATCCCGCCCCTTTCACCTGCGGCCGCGCATGGGTCTCGATGTATCGCTGCTGCAACTCCGATAGGCGGTGACGCACAACGCGCGATCATGCCTGCCTTGTAGAGCGTGCGACGTGCCGATACCTTTGCGCGGTCCGCAGTCACTTTTTCCACTACTCTCCGATCAACGCGAGCGCATGACTTGGTGGCGCCGCCTCGTGGGCGGTACGTCCGGGCGCGGATCGCGCCCCACGGACTTTCTCGCTGAGGCGCTCGATCTCGAAGCGCGTGGCGATTTTCCGAGTGCGCTCACGTCGTATCGTCTTGCGCTGCGTGAGCATCCCGAGGATTTGCGCGTGTTGCAGAACATCGCCATCGCGTTCTCCAAGACGGGACAGCCGGAAGAAGCGATTCGCGCATATCGCAAAGCGCTGCAGATCGATCCCGATCTTGCTGGCGCCCATTATGGCTTGGCGTTCCTGCTGCTGAAACGCAGCGACACCGCGCATGCGGGCATGCACCTCGAGGCGTTTCTGCGCAACAGCACCGGAACCGATGATGCGTCACAGCGCTTTCGCGCGCACGCAGAGCGCACACTCGATCGACTGCGCGGACTCGAGTCCCGGTCTTCGGCTGCGGCGGAAACGGCAGCGAGCGACACCGTAACGCAGGATGATGGTTCCACGCACGCCGCGGAGGACTGACGTGGGCCGCGTGCTTTCGATCGTCAGCCAGAAAGGTGGAGTCGGAAAAACGACAACCGCTGTTAACCTGGCCGCTGCATTTGCTCGGCGCGGACTAAAAACGTTGCTCGTCGACGCCGATCCGCAGGGCGCGGTGCGCTATGGCGTCGGTCTCCGTCGCGGACATCCGACAGTCGGTTTTGACGACTATTTGCGTGGTGAACGATCACTGCGCGAAGTGATCCTGCCTACGGCGCTGCCTTGGCTGCGTGTGATTTTGGCCGGCAGTGTGAGTGAGCAGGCCGATCATTCCGAATTTCAACGTCGCATCGGCGAAAGCACCGTGCTGGCCGAGCTGTTGCAGACGGCGCGCGAACGATGTCATGTCGTCGTGGTCGACACGCCGCCGGGGCTCGGGGCAATCACGCGTCGCGTGCTCGCCGCGAGTCAGCACGTTGTGGTGCCCCTGCAGTGCGAGCCGCTCGCGTTGCAAACGACGCCGCAGATTCTGCGTGCGATTCAGGACATGATCTCCGAAAACGAAGAGCTGACACTCGAGGGCATTCTGCTCACGATGTACGAGGCGGGAAATCCGGCGACGGAGCGAGTGGTGCACTACGTGCGCGAGCACCTGCCCCGCCATCTTGTGTTCGACATGCCGATCCCACGCACGCCCGCGACAGCTGACGCGTTCGCTGCCGGCCAGCCGGTCGTTTTACGAAATCCGGCTGATCCGGCGAGTCAGGCATACGTCAATCTGGCAATGCGCCTGGCTGAGCGATTCGCGTGAGTCACGCGTGCGTGCTTCGGGTGAGCGGGAATTCCGCACGCGCCGGGACCGTGAATTGCCGCTCGGTGTAGAGATTTTCGTGCGCACATTTCCGAAGGTTGGTCGCGTGTTGTTGCTGGCTCTGGTATCAGGCATCTCGGTTCTGGCCTGTGCCGAAGTAGGTACGAGCCCCGACGCTCCCGCTGCCATCGAGCTGCCGGCGTATCCGTCACCGTCAGTCGTGATTGGCGATACGCTGCGGGATCTGAATGGCAGGGTGGCTGGCATTCGTGCAATCGTGCGCAATGTGCGAGGGGAAGTGATTGCCGATGCGCCAACGCGGTATTTGTACGCCGATGCGCTCCGTGACAGTGCGCTCGCCGTCGACTCGATCTCAGGGGTTGTGCGTGCGCTGCGCGCGTCGAAGGGGACGGCCCGACTTGCGGCACGAGTTGGCGCGTCTCTGCAGGTGCTGCGCGAAATCATCATCACCACTCGGCCTGATTCGGTCGATCGGAATGGGCAGCCCGGCTTGGCGCTGTTCACGACAACCTTGCCGGACACCGGCAGAGCCAAGGCATCAGCCAACAGCTCACCGACCTTCAGCGTCAGTGTTCGGACTATCGACTCGACAAAAGCGCCGACGGGTGTGAATGCCTGGCCGGTGCGTTTTGAGTTGATATCGCCGGTAAACGCGACCAACGACACGACGCGGTCGGTCTATCTGGTGGACGAAAGCGGACGTCCATCGGTGCTTGATACAACCGATGCGAGTGGCACAGCCGGACGGAAGGTGCGTATTCGGGCGCAACTTTTCCCTATTGGAACCGCCATCGACTCCGTCATCGTGCGTGCGGTTATCACCTATCGCGGCGTTGCGGTGAAAGGGTCCCCAATTCGAATGGCGCTCCCGGTGAAACGCGGCATCTGATCGGTCGAGTATCAGCCGACCGATTTTTTGCCAAGGCTGGCACTCCCGCGACGGACCCCCAGCGCGCAATTTCTTAGCATCCCTCCGGCATCCGGCACGTTTCGATTAAGCGCCGCTTGCCTGCGCGTTACCAGCCTGCCTTTCTGCCCTCCTCGGAGGAAGCGATGAGTACCGTCGCCTTATCGTCAGTCCCTTCGCTCACGGTGACGCTGGGCGGAATTCCTTCTCCAACGCGGTATGCGTCGGGAGGGCCGCGGCCAACGCCTGGCACGATCAACCGCCTGTTTTTCGAGGCGATTGAAAAGTTCGATCGCTCCGACGCACTCTCACACAAAGTGCGCGGCGTATGGGAAACGATTTCGCACAAAACGATTCTCGAGCGCGTGCGTCGTACGGCACTCGGTCTCGCACGACTCGGCATTCAACCGCAGGATCGTGTCGCAATCCTGTCGGAGAATCGCCCCGAGTGGGTGATCGCCGACTATGCCTGTCTCTGTTCATCAGTGACGGACGTTCCGATCTATCCGACGTTGCCGGCAGAACAGATTCCGTATCTGCTGAACGACTCGGGCGCGCGCGCAATCTTTGTGTCGACGCCGGAACAGGCAAAAAAGATTGCTTCCGTGCGTGGTGGAGTGCCCGCGTTGCAGTGGATCATCGGCTTCGCGGCGACCAAGGGTGACGGCTGCGATCTGACGCTCGCCGACATCGAGGCGCTGGGTGCACAGGACGACACGCCCGCGCGCGCCGAGCAGTTCAAACGCGACGCATGGGCGGTGAGCCCCGAGCAGTTGATCACACTGATCTACACCTCGGGCACCACAGGCAATCCGAAAGGCGTGATGCTGACGCAGGACAACCTGCATTCGAATTGTGTAGCGACCGTGAACTCGATGTCGGTGGGCCCGCAGGATTCGGCGCTCAGTTTCCTTCCATTGAGTCACATCTTCGAGCGGATGGGTGCCTACTACCTGTTCGCGAACGGTGTGAAGATCGCGTACGCCGAATCGATCGATACCGTGCCGGTGAACATGAGTGAAGTGAAGCCGACGATGATGATGTCGGTGCCGCGTCTGTACGAAAAGATTTATGCGCGGGTGGTGGAGAACGCCGTTGGTGGTGGTAGTCTCAAGAAGCGGATTTTCTTCTGGGCCAAGAATGTTGGCGAGCGCTGGGCCGACGTAAAGCTCGCTGGCCGCGAGCCGGCCGGGCTGTTGGCGTGGCAGTACGGCATCGCCAAGAAGCTTGTTTTTTCGAAGTTGCAGGAGCGCACGGGCGGAAATCTTCGATTCTTTGTTTCCGGTGGCGCGCCGCTTTCGCCTGAGATCGCAAAGTTCTTCTACTCGGCGGGGCTGATCATTCTCGAGGGGTACGGGCTGACGGAAACGTCGCCCGTGATCTCGGCGAACACACTCGATCATTTCCGCATCGGTACGGTTGGTCGTCCCATCGGTGGCGTTGAAGTGATGATTGCGAGCGACGGCGAGATACTTTCTCGCGGTCCGCACATCATGAAGGGCTACTACAACAACGATGTCGCAACGAAAGAGAACATTGACGAAGCCGGGTGGTTTCACACCGGTGACATTGGTGAGTTGCAGGATGGCTTTCTGCGCATCACCGATCGCAAGAAGGACATCATTGTCACTGCTGGCGGCAAGAACATCGCGCCGCAGCCGATCGAGAATAAACTCAAGACGAACAAGTACGTGAGTCAGGCGGTGATGATCGGCGACAAGCGGAAATTCCCGGTGGTGCTGATCGTGCCGAACTGGGATCAGCTCGAGAAGTGGGCCGCGTCGAGCAACATCGTGTGGACGTCACGCGCGGAGCTGCTGGCGATGCCGACGATTCACGCGAAGATGGAAAAGGAAGTCGCGAAGCAGATGGAAGGACTTGCACACTTTGAGACGCCAAAGAAAGTCGCGCTTCTGGAGCACGACTTCACAATCGAGCGCGGGGAGCTGACGCCGACGCTCAAGGTGAAGCGGCGAGTGATTGACAAGCAGTACAGGGCGTTGATCGACGGGTTGTACGCGGAGGCGGGGCACAGCGTGTAGAACAGTGGAAGTCGAACAAACAAAGAAGCTCCCCGCTTTCAGCGAGGAGCTTCTTTGTTTGCGTGATTGTGTGCTTTCAGTTGATCGCAAAGCAGTAGTACAACCCCGCCCCACCACTTCCCCGCAAATTTTCCTGACTGCACCCTCTCGACCCATGTGCAAAATTCCACGACGTCGGGTTGGCACCACCGCCCTGTCGATCATGGTGTCCGACTGACGCCGATCCTATCGTGTTGCTGCTCCAGTTTTTACACGTGGTATCTGTCGTGTCGGACGACACGGTGCCGTCGAGCGTCGCGCCCGTCATGACGTCGTGCGTGTTGGGCGTGTCACCGCGACCATTCACAACGGCGCCTTTTTCAGTAAGACTATTCTCTTTGCTCAACTTGTTGTCGTCGCTGTGCAAATCGGCAACACTCGTGGCGACGACAACGCCTTTCGCATTGCGCCAAGGACCCGGGCCGATGCGATCGCGCGCGTTGACAGCCTTGGCGCCGCCGACCGCTTGCTGACCGAGATATGCGTGCCAGGTCTTGCCGCTCGATCCAGCGGCTACAGCAAGTTGCTGACAGTACTGATCGGCACCGGCAAGTCCACCAAGCTTTGCGCCGTCACCAGCTCCAACGCTGGTGATGAAGAAGCTCATCGGTTGAGCCTGCGCAT
Source organism: Gemmatimonadaceae bacterium (assembly GCA_043753735.1). GTDB lineage: Bacteria > Gemmatimonadota > Gemmatimonadetes > Gemmatimonadales > Gemmatimonadaceae > Gemmatimonas. The sequence goes on along the minus strand of JAYUWD010000513.1, from coordinate 2,943 downwards.
TGGCAGCTGCTTGTGCGGCGCACAACATCGCCGTCGCACCGATTGCGAGACGTGCCGCGGCAATGCTTCGGCGAGATAAGACATTCATTGCTGACCTCCGGAGGTTGGTGACTGCGTTGACGTGACTTTTGCGGCGCCAGACACGGCCGGCGACTTGAGATATTTATCGTACCACCCCAACAGCCGCGTGTGCCAATCCGTAAACTCGGCAGCGTTGGTCATCGGAATGCCATGTCCACCGTGCGCATAATTCACCCACTCGACGGTGCGCCCAAGCCGCCGCAGTGCGAAGTACATCTCGCGCGTGTTCAGTGCGGGGACGTTATGATCTTCGCCACCGGTCATGAGCAACAGCGGCGTACGGATGCGATCGGCAAACATGATCGCACTGTGTGCGACGTACTTTTGCGGCTGTTCCCACATGGTGGCGCCGATGCGGTCCTGAGTTTTCTCGGCGGCGTTGATGTTGCGCACTCCAAGTCGCGGTGAATCGGTGTAGAACGAAATGAGATCGACCTTGCCGGAGATGTTGATTGCCGCCTTGAAGCGATTGGTTTGCGTGACCAGCAGGTTGGTCGCGTAACCCCCGTAGCTCGTGCCGTGCACGCCCAATTTCGCGCTGTCGGCGATGCCCATCTCGATCAACTTGTTGGCGGATGCGGTGACTCCCTTGAGCCAAGCCTCGCCCGGATATCCGGTCTCGAATGTCACCGACGGTTTCATCACCGCGTAGCCGTTGCTCGCCAAGTACATCGTGGTCGCATCGAAGCTGTCGTCGAAAAAGTCTTCATAGACGCTGAACACGGTCGGCAATGCCTTTGCGTCGCCGGGCGGCAATGTGAGAACGCCAAACTGCGATCGTCCGTCAGCGTCGAGATACTTGACCAGCTGCGTGCGTGGCAGCGCGCGCGACGCGAACTGCGGGTTCGATTCAATGACCCGTTTGGGCGCGTCAAATTTTGCACCGGCAATCCAGAGATCGGACGGGCGACCGTTCGCGCCGATCGTGATGGCCATGCGCGAGCCGTCGGCATTGAGCCGTGGCGCGCTGTACAACCGTCCGTCGTGTACGAGCGTATCCGCAGTACCACTCGCACGGTCGACGCGAATGAGCGCGCGATCCCACGATGTACGCGACGCATACGAGAGATAGAGTGTACGGCCGTCATCGGTCCACTCGGCGACGGAGACGCGCGGCCCGGTGATGGTGTCGGTGACAGTGGAGATCGCGCGACGGGCACCAGATGCCAGGTCGATCAACCAAAGCCCCGCGCGCGTCGACGCGACGGCGGCATCGCCCGTCGGCGCAATGCGCACGAGCGTGTACCGCTCCTCGCGGTTGCGGGCACTGCTGTCCGCGCCGGTGGCGCGCACACTGTCCGGTACCGTGCGCGGAGCGGGGCCGATGACTCGGCGGGCAGCACTGTCGCTCAATGTCGCGGCGAACAGCGCACCGTCTTTTGCATAGGCGTAGTGCTCACCATCGTCGGCCACCTGCAACGTGACTCCCCGCAGCGACGACATGACGACTCTTGGCGCGCTACCGGCAACGCGCGTCATGAATCGTGATTCGTTCGTGGGTCCACCGTCGTAGTTGGTTTTGGCGTTCAGGTCTTCGCGCCAAGCGATCGTGCGCCCGTTCCGCGAGACGGTGTAGCTGTTGAGTTGTGTAGCGCCGAGCAGCGTGTCGAGCTTTCCGGTTGCGGGCGTGAGCGCGACAACGAGTGAGCGATTGCCCAAGCGTCGCAGTGCGTCCCACGCGAGAAATGGATCGCCGCCGACCTGCACCGTGATCGGGCCCCGCACGAGCGTATCGAAGCGCGTGCTCACCTGCGACAACCAGTTCTTTTCACGCACGGAGAGCAAAAGCCGATCGTCATCGGTCCAACGAAGTTCAGTATTTTCCGCAAGACGCGTTGCGGAGAGCGAAATCGCGCGTGCCTTTTTCGTCGTTGCATCCCACAGATAGAGCGCAGGGACAGAATCGCGGGTGGTGATCGCGAGACGCGCACTGTTTCGCGACCATGCGGTCGCACCGATGGTGTGAGCTGTGTTGAACACGACTGTCGTGTCGCCGGTTTTCGTGTCGAGCAACAGCATGCGTGCGCCGGCCGGACGTGTATAGCTCGGATCGCCTTCGCGCGACGCGTCGTAGGCCAGTCCGCCGCTACGCTTGCCGATGCGCACGATGAGCCAGCGCCCGTCGGGTGAAAACTCGCCGGCAGTCACGGTCGAGATCCCGAGGAGATCGTTTGTGGAAAGCGGAGACGGCGCAGCGGGCTGCGCGCTCGCCGTCGCGCCAGGCATGGCGAGCGACGCCAACAATCCAACAGCGATCGCCTGGCATTTCCCATTGATCAAGTCAACGCTTATCGCGTGACGCATGTGCACGGCCTTCAACAACGTGGTGATTCGCATGACAGTACTCGGCGGGTGTTCGGGTCAACGTCACATTGGACTGCAAGAGAATGCAATGCGTTCGTCGTTCGCGATACCACGACGAAGCGCGTCGGTTTGTATTTCGTGGCGAACTTTTGGTGACACATTCGTGGGGACCGTCGCCAATGGTACGTCATGCCCCCTTGTGTTCCCATTCGCGCCGAGCGTACGCTATGGTCATGCTCTTGCAACCGACCTACTACACCGCTGATATGGTGCGCGCGCTTCCTAACGACGGGAATCGTTATGAGCTGGTGTGGGGAGAGCTGCTGGTGAGTCCGTCGCCGCGACGCGCCCATCAGCGAGTGGTGGGCCGGATCTTCGTCCTCCTCCACGCCTACTGCACGGAGTGGGGCGCGGCAGAAGCTGTACTCAGTCCGTCCGATATTTCATGGGGAGACGACTCGCTTGTTCAACCGGACGTCTTCGCCGCGCCGATCGAGCAGGCAACAGCTGGCAGTTGGACAGCGATTCGGGATCTGCTGCTGGTTGCTGAAGTCCTCA
>JAYUWD010000512.1:0-2927 GCA_043753735.1 Gemmatimonadaceae bacterium | reverse complement strand
CGTCGCGCGCTAACCCGCGCCGGTAGCAGCGTGGCAGTCTTCGCGGACAGTCACGTCCATCTTGCAGACGCCGCATTCACCGACGACGTGGATGCGGTGATAGATCGGGCCCGTGCCGCTGGTGCGCAGGCCCTTGTCTGTATAGGTGAGTCGCCGGCAGCAGCATTGCGCGCGCAGGCAATCGCGCGCCGCTACCCGGGCGTCGTCTTTCACAGCTGCGGCGTGCATCCGCATGATGCCGCCAACTGGGACGCTGCACGTGATGGTGACGCCATCCGGGCTGCCGCAGCCCGCGGCGCTGTGGCTGTAGGCGAGTGTGGCCTCGACTATCACTACGAGACAGCGCCGCGTGAACAGCAGCGCGCGGTCTTGTCTGCACAATTGGCGCTTGCCAACGAACTGTCGCTGCCGATGGTGCTCCATACGCGTGACGCCGAGGACGACACCGCCGCGTTCCTGCTGGATGCCAAGCGTGTCGGCGTAGGGGGTGTGCTGCACTGCTTCACCGGCTCCGTCTCGCTCGCCCAAACGGGACTCGATGCGGGATGGTACGTCTCGTTCAGCGGCATCATTACCTTCCGCTCCTGGACAGACGAGGCGCTGCTGCGACTCGTCCCCGCTGACCGATTGCTTGTGGAGTCCGACGCACCGTATCTCGCGCCAGTTCCGCATCGCGGCAAGCGGAACGAATCATCGTTTGTCAGTCTCACACTCGCGCATCTGGCACAGGTGCGCGGGACCTCCGCAGATGTTCTGGGGTTCACTGCCTTGGCCAATACGCGGCGGCTTTTCGCGCTGCCCCCGTCGCCGGCCGATACCGACCACTCTTCCTGACCATGTCGATCGAAACGTTGCACACCGATAACGCGCCCAAAGCCATCGGTCCGTACGCTCAAGCGGTTCGTGCCAACGGCTTTCTCTTCACCGCCGGTCAAATTCCGCTCGATCCAGTCACGATGGAAGTGGTTGCCGGCGACGTCGCGGCTCAGACTGCACAAGTATTGAAGAATCTGACCGCTGTGCTCGAAGCTGCGGGCGCTGCTTGGATGCACGTCGTCAAGACGACGGTGTTTCTGCGCGACATGGCTGACTTTGCGGCGATGAACGGTGTCTATGCCAAGGTGCTCGGCGACGCGCGCCCGGCGCGTTCGACCGTTGCCGTGGCTGGCCTGCCACGCGATGTCCGTGTCGAAATCGAGATGGTCGTCGCGCTTCCTGCAAACTGATCGCGGCATGCAAGGCGCCGACCCATCCGAGATGTTTACGGTGATGCGCAGTCGGGGCACGCTCGCGGTAATCTCGAGCATGTCGTCTGTGTGGGTCGCACTCGGGTTCGCAGTTGCGTTGGCTGCTCCTTCCCTCGCGCACGCGCAGCAGCCCGACAGCGTTCGCATCAAAGCAAAACCCGACTCGATCCGTACGCGTGCGCCGCGAGCCCCGGCGTTGATCACCCGCTTGACGCCGCCGATTACTCCCAAGCGGGCGTTCCTCTTCTCGCTCGCGCTGCCCGGATTCGGCCAATCCCGTCTCGACCGTGGGGTTTCCGGTGCGCTTTTCTCCGCTGTGGAGTTGAGCGCGATCGCCATGGTGCGCCAAGCAACCGTCGACCTGCGTGAAGCGCGTCGCTATCTCGGCGATTCGTTGCCCGTGACGTTCACCGTGAATGGCACCACGGCGACTCCGGGTGCCTACGCCCAGAATGGGTACACAGCCGATCTCGTTCGGACGCGCCGCTTGCACGTGGAGGACTGGATGGCCGTTCTTGCATTCAATCACTTGATCGCGGGAGCCGACGCGTTCGTTTCCGCGCAGCTTTGGGACGTCCCCGTCAGGATGTCCGCCATTCCACGACCCGACGGCGGCGCGTTGCTCGTCGCCACGATTCGGTGGTGACATACGGCGCTTGCGACGCACCGATCGGCGTCTTCGACTCGGGACTTGGAGGACTCACGGTCGTCCATGCACTGCTGAAACGGTTGCCCGCCGAGACACTGATGTACGTCGGAGATACCGCCCGCGTCCCGTACGGGCCCAAGAGTCCTGATACAGTTCGACTGTACGCAAAACAGATTGCCGATTTTTTGGTGGAGCAGGGGGTCAAGGCCATCGTTGTCGCCTGCAATACCGCTACGGCACACGCACTCGATTCGCTTCGTCAAACGATGCCCGTGCCCGTGCTTGGCGTGATCGCACCGGGTGCGCGAGCTGCTGCGCGTGCTACCCGTGGCGGACCCGTCGGCGTGATTGGAACGGCGGGTACGATCACGTCGGGTGCATACGAGCGGGCGATCCACGCCGAGAATGCGGCCATCGAAGTGCGAGCCGTCGCGTGCCCGCTATTCGTGCCGCTCGTCGAAGAGGGTTGGATTGATCACCCAGCGACACGACCCATCGCGCACGACTACCTCGCACCGCTGCGGCTCGCCCACGTCGACACACTCGTTCTCGGCTGCACACATTACCCGCTGCTCGCAGCGATTTTGCAGGAGGAAATGGGTGCGGACGTTCGATTGATCGACAGTGCGGCAGAAACTGCGGAAGCCACGTTGCAGCTCCTGTCGGAGCAAGGGCTGCTTTCCAAACGCACGCGGGCGCCGGAGCATCGCTTCATCGCCTCAGACGCGCCGGAGCGCTTCCTCGCCTTGGGGCGTGGGTTCCTCGGGTCGACGATCACCGACGTCGAGCACATCTCCTTCGCCTGAGCCGGTCCACCTGCACAGCGCAATCCGGTCATCGTCGATGCGCAGGAACTGTTGATCGAGATACCAGGCGCCCGCATTGGCGTACCAGCCACGTCCGGCCTTTCGAAGCATCGGTACGTGCGAGTGGCCATGAATCACCAGCGACGGCCCACCAGGCTCGGAGAGCACGCCTGTCCCGATCTGCAGCAGGCCGCGGCCTTCATCGCCGGCGCGACGGTGGCGACT
>JAYUWD010000511.1:0-2932 GCA_043753735.1 Gemmatimonadaceae bacterium | reverse complement strand
ATTTGCTGGTCACCGACCACGCGCCGCATCACTACGACGAAAAAGAACGCGAGTTTGCCGACGCGCCCAATGGTATTGTCGGACTGGAAACGGCGCTCGGCATCAACTGCACGTACCTGCTGCATCGCGGCGTGCTGTCGATGTCGCAGATGGTCGATGCGATGAGCTGCAAGCCGGCGCGCGTCTTTCATCTTCCGGGTGGCACGCTGGCTCGCGGTTCGATCGCCGACGTGTCGGTGTTCGATCCGGCGCGCAAATGGATCGTGGATGCATCCCGCTTCAAGTCGAAAGGACGAAACACGCCGTACGGTGGGCATGAGTTCACCGGACAGGCGCGGATGACGATCGTTGGTGGACGCGTGGTCTATCGCGCGGATTTGTAGAACTGACGTGACGAAATCAGCGTGATGACGCCCGCGGCAGACGAGCGTATGGCAGACGAATGTGAAGCAGAGATGGCCGCTGCCGAGGCGCTTGCTCGGGCCTGCCATCGGCTACACGCGCGTGGTTTGCTCGCTGGCGCAGAAGGGAATCTCTCGGTTCGACTCCGGAACGGTGATCTGCTCGTGACACCCTCTGGAGTCGACAAGGGGTCAGTGGACGCGTCGCAGATGCTGCGTCTCCACGCCGATGGTGCATTGCGTCACGACGGAACGGCGGCACGTGCAAACGGTGACGGTAAATCGGGTGACAGTCGCGGACGCCCATCGTCGGAAGTGGGGATGCATCTGGCATGTTATGCGGCACGCGCGGACGTGTGCGCCGTAGTCCATGCGCATCCCCCGGTCGCGACCGGCTTCGCCACCGCGGGTCGAACACTTCCAGCAAACGTATTGCCCGAATTGTTGGTAGTGGTCGGACCGGTCGCTTGGGTGCCGTATGCGCGCCCGGGAACGCCGGCACTCGCCGCTGCGATGGCGCCGATGCTCAAAGAGCACGAGGTGTTTCTGCTGGCAAACCATGGTGTAACTGCAGTCGGAACTTCCTTGGCAGATGCGCTGTTGCGAATGGAGAGTGTTGAGCAGGCGGCACGCATACTTTTCATCGCGCAAAGTCTCGGCGGCGCGAACGTACTCGATGCGGCCGAAACGACGGCGCTCATCGCGATCGGTCCAACGGCACGTCGCACCGCGTTATTCTCAGCGGAACGCAGCTGAACTCCCCGGGTCCAATGTGTACAACGACTTTCTAGGTCACTGCGATCTCGACCACCGTAGACGGCGAACGTGCTCGGCCATGTTTCACCGGCACAATGCCTGACGGACTTTCACAAGGAGTTGCGAGACGTGTCCATCGACGATGTTCGAACCCTGGTTGCCGAGCGCCAGCGCTACGACGATTGGCTCGCCGCCCTTGAGGCAAAGCGATCGGATACGCCTGCGCGTGTTTTCGATCGTGTCCATGGCGATTACTCCGCCCGCCGTACTGGTGTCATCGAGAAGTTGCGTGAGCATGTCGGCTCGCTAGCGACACTGGGCGATGATCTCGAAGGGCGAATTGGAGAACTCGAATTGCAGTTGGCATCGCACGAGGACGAGCGCGCCGAAGCGATGCTTCGAACCGCCGTTGGTGAGTACGATGGTGAACGTTGGGAGTCGGTTCGCCAGGAAGTCGAAGCGAGCATTGCGCAACTTGCCGACAAGCGTGCTGCGCTCCTGACCGAAGTGGACGACGTGCGCACGCTGCTGTCGAGTGCGCGCAGTGAGCCATCGCAGATGGCGGTGGCCGACGAACCGATTGCCCCAGTCGAATCAGCGCAGGTCGAGCCCGAGACATTTGATGTGCCGACTGCCGAGTCGGTCGACGTGTCCAGTGCAGAGACCATTCCGACTGCCGTCGATGCAATCGAACATCCACACCGTGAAGCGGAACAGGTTGATCCGGCGCACAACGCTGCGGCCGACGAACTTTTCGCTGAGCCTCCCGCGCAGCCAATGATGCAGGGCGCCGCGCTCCCTATCGCGGCACTCTCAGTCTACGTATCGCCAACGCAGGATGATCTCGACGGCACGGACTTCGACGATGCATTGGCGCTCTTCTCGTCAACGGCTCGGGCGCCGGAAATTCATCCGACGCCGTTGCACGGGCGGACCGTCGATATGCTCGATGGGCTTGAAGCTGCAGACGGGATCGGGGAGCGCCAGTCGGCCGTCGCAACTACTCCCGATCTTGGTCCGGCGCCGGTGGCGCAGCCGTCGGCATCAGAAGCGCTGGCAGACTCGGAGCGCGACCGCTTCGACGATCTCGCATTCCTGCGTTCCGTTACCGATCCCGCGACGCAGAACAGCCCCACTCGTGCCGGAGCAGCCAGTGGTCAGCAGAAGACGTTGCGCTGCACCGAGTGCGGCACGATGAACTTTCCGACGGAGTGGTACTGCGAGCGCTGTGGCGGTGAGTTGGCGGCGTTTTAGGTCGAAAGCGCGATTATGCCGAAACGAAAGAGGGGCCGGAATCGCAATGATTCCGGCCCCTCTCGTTTTCGGCGACGTCAGTTACGCAGACTTTGCAGCCAGCTTGGCAATCTGGCTCTTTTGACGTGCAGCCGTATTCCGATGAATCAGTCCTTTGCGAGCAGAACGATCGAGAAGCGAAACTGCGCTCAACTGTTCGCCGGCATCCGCGCCTTCCGTCTTCGCCTTTTTGACAGACGTACGCAGCGCAGAACGCTGCGCGCGATTGCGCACCGCTGCTGCACGTGACTTCCGCAAATCCTTCTTTGAAGACTTGATATTCGGCACGAAAAACTCTCCAGCTGCAAAGCAGAGAAACGGGTCACACCGGCGCGACCGGCGAAAAAGCGCCGAGACGATCATCGGCAGAATGACAAAAGTATTGCACACCAGCACTTGGGTCAAGAACCGTCGGCAGATCCACTCCAAATCGATCGGTCACGAGTCTTTTGACAGACGAGTTGTCCACAACTACGTTGCAG
>JAYUWD010000510.1:0-2936 GCA_043753735.1 Gemmatimonadaceae bacterium | reverse complement strand
GAACGATACGGCGCGGTTCCACAGCACGAGCGAGGTGATGTTCCCGCTCTTCATCGTGAACGGCGTCACCGGCGTGCGCGATCTGGGCAGCAACCTTGAAGCCACGCTCAGCGCGCGCGACAGCATCGCGGCGCACCAGCTCGTCGGCCCGCGCATGATGGTGTCAGGGCCGATGCTCGACGGGCCCACCACCCGCTACGCGGCGGCGATCAAGGTGACGACGGGGGATGAAGCACGCGCTGCTGTCCGCATGCTGAAGGCGCGCGGCGTAGACCTGATAAAAGTGCAGACTTTGGTTCCGCGCGACGCCTACTTCGCACTCGCCGACGAGGCGGTCGCCATCGGCATCCCGTTCGAGGGACATGTGCCGCGCGAGATCACCGGCATGGAGGCGGTGCGAGCGCGGCAGCGCAGCTTCGAGCACATGATCGGCGTGACGGACACCAGCGACGCCCTCATCGCGGCGCTCGCCCAAGCCAAGGTCTGGCAGTGTCCGACCGTGATCAACAGCGTCGGCACTGCAGCGGACGTGGCGAGCGATCCCGGTCTGGCGTACTGGCTCCGGCCGGCGGTGGAAGGTTGGCGGAAAACCGCGGCAACGCAGGCCGCGGCGAGCGATTCCGCCACGCGCGTCGCAGAACAACGTGCGACTCGCCGGCTCGCACTGATCAAGAGGATGTACGACGCGAAGATTCCATTCCTTGCCGGCACCGATGCCCCCGCAGGGTACGACCTGGTGCCGGGGGCAAGTCTGCACCGTGAGCTGCAGCTGTTCGTGCGGGCCGGACTCACGCCGTTGCAGGCGCTGCAGACGGCCACGCTCAATCCGGCAGTCTATTTCGGCAAAACGGCGGAGTGGGGCAACATCGCACCCGGCAAGTCGGCCGACCTCGTGCTGCTCTCGCGCAATCCACTCGAGGACATTGCGAACACCCGTCGAATCGTCGCGGTGGTGGCCGATGGTCGTTACTACTCACCGCGCGAACTCGATCGAATGCGTATCAGGATCCTCGATCTCGTCGCGAAGTAGCGGTGAGCGCGTCAAGCTCTCTTTGCGTTTGAAGACATTTCGATTTCGCGATTCGACAAGCAGGCGGCGCCCGGGGATTTCAACGTGGGAGGGTGGCGACTTTCTTGCTGGCCGGTCGCTGGATGGCCGCCGGGAGCAATGTCGACGCGAAGGGGCCGTTGCCAGTGGGGACGCCACGCGGCGTGAGTCCGTACGGGGTGTCCGACATGGTCGGGAACGTCCGCGAATGGCAAGCCAACGAAGCCGATCCGGGCACCCGGCACATTCTGGGTGGCAGCTGGAACGAAACGATCAATCCCTTTCCCTCGCTGTATGCGCAGCCGGCGATGGATCGACGGGAGACCAACGGAATCCGTCTGGCGCTGTACGACAGCGCCGATGCCAATCTCGGATCTGCCCGTACCAGCATCCGTATCGCTGCGCGTGACTATGCGAAGCTGATGCCGGCGTCAGACGCGGTATTTGCCGGCCATCGGCGTGGGTGTATTCGCCCAAGCATCCGGTAGGTCGCATGGCGTCGATGGTCTACTTCGCAGGAGGAAATTCGCTGACGGCGCCCGACAGCCTAAAAGATGACACGCCGAACACGTCCATCTTCTACCGCGATCACGTGGTGATGTGGGTCAAGGACGTTCGACGCACGCTCGACTACCTGGCGACACGCCCCGATATCGACTCGACCAGATTCGCCTCTTACAGCATCAGCTTCGAGGGGCGCATGGCAGGGCTGGTGCCCGCCGTGGAGCCGCGCCTGAAAGCCGTGGTGGTCGTCATCGGTGGCCTGGTCGCACCGAGATGATCAAGGAGACGCTGGCGTTTCTCGATAAATACCTCGGACCCGCCAGATAGAGGCCATCTGCCACACGTGGATGCGCGTCCGCCGCTCAACGACGGCTTCTGTTGCGATCGGAGCGCTGGTAGTGGATGCTTGCCCCGGCTGGGCCACGATGCATGTTCCAGCAGTCGTCCCTGCAAATCGCTGGAATCTTGCGTGTCCATCGTCCAACTCCTAACGGCAGAGCATTACATGAAATTGCACCGCCTGCACTTCGCCGCGCTTTCCTGCGCCGTCATCTTTGGCGCTGCCTGCGCCGATGCCCCCGCCGTCACGTCGCCAGCCATCGCTGACATTCCACTCCGCGCCGCACCCATCAAATACGGGCAACTGGATGGCACCACGCATCCCGCCGTGGTGCTCATCGTGATGGACGTGGCCGGTTCGCCCGCGTACCGCTGCAGCGGGACGCTCATCGCGCCCACGTTTGTGCTGACTGCGGGTCACTGCACCGGCGAGCCGGGTGAGTTCACCGGGATGCGCATATTCACGGAGGCTGACGTACAGAACGGCAACAACAACTATCCGTTTGCCGGACCAAACACGGTGGCGGCCACCTCGTGGTCGAGCCATCCCGCATTCACCGAGGCCGCGTTCTCCCTGCACGATGTGGGCGTGATAAAACTCTCGTTGCCGATCACGCTGCCGTCCTCGGCATACGGTGTGCTCCCCGCTCGGAATCAGCTCGATGCGCTCAAGCCGTCCGCAGCGACAACATTTACGACGGTAGGTTACGGATTGCAGTTCGTAAATCCCGCCAAGCTCGTCGCCGAAAAGGTGCGTATGTTCGCCACGCCGCATCTCGTGCAGATCAACACTGGTTTTACAGGCGTGGGTTCATTAGTCCTTTCGAATAATGCGAGCACGGGAGGGTCCTGCTTCGGTGACTCGGGAGGCCCTAACCTGCTCGGCACCAGCATGGTCATTGCCGGTGTCACATCATTCGGATTAAACGGATCGTGCGCCGGAACGGGCGGCGTCTTCCGGGTCGATCGCGCCGATGTGCTCGCGTACATCAACTTCGCACTCGCCCACTAATCTCGAAAACGGCAGCTGGGCGCTGCTACCTTT
>JAYUWD010000509.1:0-2936 GCA_043753735.1 Gemmatimonadaceae bacterium | reverse complement strand
AACGGTGCGCTTCACGTTGAACGCGCTGGGCACGTTTTATTACTGGGGTACGACCACCAATCGCGAACTCGCGTATCGCACCGGGTTGGACGGACAGTTGACCGGCGCGATCGTGGTCGATTCGATCGGCGCACAACGATCGCGGGATCGGATTCTGGTGATCGGAAGCTGGACGGACACAGTTGCACGATCCTATCTGCCGCGCCGCCGAGTGCTGGGCGTTGTGAACGGTCGCGCGTGGCCTGCCACCGAACGCATCAGCGCCTCACTGGGCGACTCTGTACGCTGGCGTGTCATCAACGCGTCGGGCGACCTGCACCCGATGCATCTGCATGGCTTCTACTTCCGCGTGACGGCGCGCGGCGATGGGACGACAGACACGCTGTTCACGCCGGACCGCGCGCCGCTGGAAGTAACGGAGGCCGCGACCATGGGGGCCACCTACGCCATGACGTGGGTGCCTGATCGGGCTGGCAACTGGCTTTTCCATTGCCATGTTCCCGAGCACTTCGGTCCACGTGCGGCGCTCGGCCTTCCGCGCGATACATCAGCCGCGTCGGGGCATAACGCGCATGCTACGCACGCCGAAAGCGGAATGAGTGGTTTGGTGTTAGGTGTCACTGTTCGTGCGCCAAGTGGCAGTGCGGTCGTGGGGGCCACCCCCCACGACGAGAAACGTCGCCATCTCCGATTGCTGGTGCGCGACAATGTCGGCAGCACGTCCACCCGGCCATCGTTCGGCTACGCAGTGCACGAAGGTGGTTCGGAGCCGCCTCGCGATTCCGTGGGCACCGCATCGCCGCCACTGGTGCTGACACGTGACGAACCGGTTCGCATCACGGTCGTGAATCGCTTATCGGAACCAACAGCTGTTCATTGGCACGGCATCGAGCTCGAAAGCTTCTACGACGGCGTTCCAGGATTTAGTGGCGCCGCGAAGCGACTGTCGCCGTTGATCGCGCCCGGCGATTCGTTCGAGGTGCGATTTACACCCCCAAGAGCGGGCACGTTCATCTACCACACGCATCACGATGAGGACCGGCAGCAGGGCGCCGGTTTGACTGGTGCGTTGATCGTGGTTGAACCGGGTGCACCATTCGATCCCGCCGTCGACCATGTCGTGCTGATCACTTCACCACTCGACTTCAACGAGGCGTCGCGGGTCGTGTTGTTGAATGGCAGCGCCACCCCGCCGCCGATGACGGTGCGCGCCGGGCAGGCGACGCGTCTGCGAGTGATCAACATGACATTGCGTCGCTCCGGCGCTCGCGTGCGCATCATGCAGGGCGATGCGCCCGCAGCTTGGCGCATGCTAGCCAAGGATGGCGCCGACGTGCCCGCCGCAATGAGACTGCGCCGCACTGCGCCGCAGCCCCTGTCGATTGGCGAGACGTTCGACCTGGAGATTGTTCCGGTCGGGACGGCTGATTTGCGTCTTGAGCTGCGCGTCGGACTGCAGCCGAATGCGCCTCCGCTCGGGGTTCAACTATTTCATGTGAGGGCGGCGCCCTGAGGTGTACTGGAGCTGAGCACCGCCCTTTTCCGAATCACACGGAGGTATTGCGTCGACGAGTAACGAGCAGGATCACGCCACCAAGCCCAACAGCCATCAACAACACACTTGATGGCTCGGGTGTGACGGTAACGTTGGCGCGAAGTTCGCCACCTGGAAACTGGGCGTTGTGAATGTTGACGTACGCATTCCCGGCGTTGAGCCCGTTGATCAGCGCCGTCTCTGCTCCAGCCGCCGTTCCGCCGCCAAAGTTGTTGCCGAATGCCGCCGTGTAGACCGCAAGATTGGTCAGATCGAAGTTACCGGAGTAGCTGCCGCTGGTCGTCGCCGGAAATCCGGTCAACCCGACTGCGACGCCAATGTTCGATCCGGGCGCGACACAACAATGGATATGTGCTGCGGTGGGATTGCCGCCAACCAATCCGCTCCAGTTCAGCATCACGTTGAGGCTGTGGCTGATGCTGTTGAACGAAATGGTCACGAAGCCCTTCGCGGGCGAGGCATTCGGTGGACTCTCATTGGTGCCGAGTAGCTGACCAATCCAGGTTTGCGCCTGTGCGGCGCGCGGTGATACGAACATGAGTGCGGCCAGGGTTCCGACCAGTCCGCTCACGCGCATGAGTTGCGTTTTCCGAAGCATTTTCTCCTCAAGGTTACAGGAAGTCGTGCAGGGTCAGATCGTGCCCCACGGATAAAGAGAGAAGGAGCAAGGAAATTGTTCCTGCGGTCGAGTTCGCCTTGCGGCGACGAACTATCGATATCGCTCCATGAGAGTTTGCAACGCGGCGCTACCGGGACAGAGCTGCTCATACGCGATATCAATGAGCGGCATTTGCACGGTCTTGGCGACAGCGTGCATGTCGTGCCCCCGCTCGTCGATGAACAGCAGCCCTGTGGCAACTTCGTGACGCAACTGGCAGGCACGCACGTGCGCGTACGCGTCCTCGCGATTGGTGGCGTCGTACCCGTCTGGGGTGTTCCGAAAACGCACTGTGCTGCCGTCGTGCATAGTCACCACTGAAATGCCGGCTTCGGCAGGCGCTGCGGTGACTTCGCGACGCAGTGGCACAAAGTCAGCGGCAGAAATTTCGACTTCGTGCGCTCGCGTGAACTTGTAGCTCTTGGTCGACCCTTCGTGATCGTTGAAAGTCACGCAGGGCGAGATGACATCGATCAGCGCAAGTCCGTTATGTGAAAGTCCGGCCTTTAGAATTGGCACGAGCTGCGTTTTATCGCCGGAGAATCCGCGGGCCACGAATGTTGCGCCGAGCGTGAGCGCGAGCAGAACAGGATCGATCGGCGGTTGCACATTCGACTCGCCCTTTTTTGAGGTGGAGCCGATGTCTGCCGACGCGGAGAACTGTCCCTTGGTCAGTCCATACACGCCATTGTTGTCGATCACGTACAGCATGCGCACGTTGCG
>JAYUWD010000508.1:0-2939 GCA_043753735.1 Gemmatimonadaceae bacterium | reverse complement strand
CCAGAGCACGGCCCCGCGTTCCGCCAACGCAGGCAGCACCGAGGCTGCGAGGTGCGTGCGCACGTCCTCCAGCGACAGGCGCGCAGATTCGACCACTATATCGCGTCCTTCAAGCTGGAACCGGGCCAGCAGCGCATCGCGAAATTTCGACGCGACAGCATGCAGCGGTGCGTTGCCATTCTCTCCGACAACATCGAAAATTGCGCCGAGGGCGCTGGCGAGCGATCGGTCGCCGTGTGCATAGCGCGCGACGAGCGCCGCGACCGGGTCGTTTGAAAACGAACTTTCAGCTGGCTGATCGATCATTGACGGCGGCGGGAATCGGAAGACGGCGGGGTGATCGCTTCCAGCGACGTTGACAAGGGGTGCGTTGGAGATGGACGACCAGGATCGGCCGGAGGTGACGGCGTTGCGGAGAGCTGTGCCCCACGACGTCGGGTGGTCGGCACTGTTGGAGCTTTCCGCGACGACTTCTTCTTGGTCGTGTCGGACAGAGTGTCGACGGCAGGCTCGAAGAAAGCGCCCGATGCGGCCGAATCTATGGACACGTCGCGAACCTGTCCGCTGTCGAACTGGACCAGAATCGCCTTTCCACGCGAGTAGTTGATCGACGGAGGGAAAGTCGGTCCTTGCCTGGAGGCAACCTGGAAAAGCGAACTCGCGTTGCCGCGCGCCTTGATCTGTTGAATGCGTGGCTGCGCCGTATCACCGACAAATCGCGCGCTGTCGAAACTCGCAATGACGGTATCGCCACGCAGTAGATCGCGATCGTCCGACTTGATCTTGAGCGTATCAGGCACCCCGGCCGCAACCGCCGTGCCGACGGCTCGCATCTCACTCACGCGTTGATCAGGCATGACGATATGCAGCGAGTCGGCAGCAATGTCCTGCTGCGGCGTACGTGCCTTTGCGCGTCCGCCGCCGTAGGCAAATGCTTCCGACAGCTTTTGCACTTTGAGTCGGAGATCGATCTTTTCCGCCTGAATCGTCACATCGCTGTTCACGGCCATCGCTTTGTGCAGGGCCAGCACGCGTGTGAGCTGACGATTGGTGCTGAACAAATCGATGGTGTCGCCGTCAAGCGTAAACTTTTTTGCCGAATCCCCGTTCACGACATGCGCGCTCCGAATCAGCCGAGCCAATTCGGTGATCTTGTCGAAAGTCGCAGAATCGGATCGTCCGACCAGACCACCGCGAACGATCCGTACACTCCCCACGGCAAAGAGCACGCTATCGCCAAGATCGCTCAGTGTCGCCGCGCTGATCTGAACGGGCTTACCGGGTTGACCGAGGCTGTCCTTTTCGATGAGAGTCGCAGTGGGGTTATTCGGTGCGATGAGCTTGGACGACGGCCGCGTTGCCGTTGGACGGAAGTACTCGATGCTTGGTCCGGTGAACACGCTGCCTGATGCGATCTGCATCGCCGTGACCATGCCGTCCGCGTATAGCCGCTCTTCACGCGTGAAGTACGTAGCGTGTGAAGACTGAATGCGAATCTTTCCCGGCTCCTGATAGATCACGTTACCAAAGAGATTCAGCACGCCGGCCAGTTGAAACTGCTCGGCACTGTCCGCGCTGATACGATTGTTTTCGCCCTGACAGTGTCCAACAAACCCGCCACCGATGTACGTCGTGGCGTTCGTGCTGTCGATGCGGACGTAGGTCAGCCGTGTTTCCGGTGGCGACTCGCTGAAGTCGAGCACGCACGGCTTTGCTGCAGGCGCAGCTTTCTTTTTCTTGGTCTTGGCCTTGGCGCTGTCCGCGGCGCGCGCCACTGAATCTGCGGTGGCGAGAGCATTGATCTTCTTCGCCGAGTCGGCGCTGGCAACGGCCTTTGCAGAATCTGCCATGCGCGCGCTGTCGCCAAGCACGGTCGACCGCTTTGCGCTGTCGGGTTTTGGTGCAGCCACGGTCGGCGGCTGTTTCGCATTGGCCGGAGCGCGAGAGCGCCCGGTGAAGCAACCTGCCATCACGGGGACGATACCGACCATCAGCAGACACGCGACGCGAACGCGATGATTCATCGACTACTTGGCCGGAAGCTTGACGGAAGCGACACCTTTGCAGGCCCGCAGGCACTTGAAGGTGTTGAAGTGCGGATCGGACTCGAACCCAATACCCATGATCTGACGAGAGGGTTCGATGAAGGTGAATGAACTGTCGCTGAAGATCTGATTGCGCGCCTGATCGTAAACGAGCTGCGGCGTCATCAACCGTTTGCCATCGTTGCGAATGACCACGACTTCGCCGCGCGCTTCCAACCGCTGCAGCCTCGTGTGGTAGGCGCCGCTTCTGGACGTCAGCACACCATCCTTCACACCCTGCCCTGTGAAAAATGTGACGTTGACACGACGCAGATCTAGACGCGATCCGTCTTCGTACACATACATCGTGTCGCTGAGCAGACGGCCATTTGAAACACCTTGATTGGTGAGAATCACGCTTCCACCAAAAATGACTTGATCGGCTGAATCAGGGAGTGCACTTTTTTTCGCACTTGTTTTTACCACCGATGCCTTTGAGCGCGACGGGCACTTTGCCGCTCCGAGGGCAGTGATCGCCGCGATCACCACGAGCACGCGCCCCAATGTCACCGGGCGTGGACGTTGCAATGTCACGTTCACGCGGCACCTGCGCGCATCAAGTCGTGCAGATGCACAACGCCAACGAGCCGATGCTCGGTATCGGTTACAGGCATCGCCATGATGCCGTATTTCTCCATCCGATGCACCACAGCACTCCCAAGTTCATGATCATGCGCAAGACGTGGCGATTCCGTCATGACCGCCTGTACGGGAACCGAGAGCACATCCCGTTCCCGTTCCAGCAGGCGAGCCAAGTCGCCCGCGGTCACGACACCGGCTACGCGTTCATGTTCCACCACGATTGCGATTCCGCGGCGCTCGGCGAGCAACACGACCGCATCGCGCATGGTTGCA
>JAYUWD010000507.1:0-2948 GCA_043753735.1 Gemmatimonadaceae bacterium | reverse complement strand
TCAGTGCGCTCCCGACGACCTTGCCGTTCACGCTGACCAGTGAACCGTTTGCTTGCGCCGGGAAGAGGGTCTGTGCGAGCCCGGTAACAAAGCCGGGGTAGATGAGACCGGTGATGGCACAGAGCACGAGTGTGATCATCAGCGCCGGTCGGAGTTGTCCGCGTAGCATGGAAGTTCTCGGTTGTTGTCGATTGACGCGACTTAGACAAGTCGCAACGTGACGAGCAGCAGATCGATGATCTTTATGCCGACGAACGGCACGATCAGACCGCCCACGCCATACACCAGCAGATTACGGCGCAGCACGGTCGCCGCCGATGCGGGGCGATACTTGACGCCGCGCAGCGCGAGCGGAATGAGTGCAACGATGACCAGAGCGTTGAAAATCACGGACGCGAGGATCGCGCTTTCGGGCGAGTGCAGACGCATCACGTTCATCGGTTCGAGCACGCCCTTGGCACCGTAGATGGTGATGAAGATTGCCGGGATGATGGCGAAGTATTTTGCCACATCATTGGCGATTGAAAACGTCGTCAGCGAGCCACGTGTCATGAGCAACTGTTTCCCGATTTCCACGATCTCGATGAGCTTTGTGGGATTGGAATCGAGGTCGATCATGTTACCAGCCTCTTTCGCGGCTTGCGTGCCGGTGTTCATCGCAACACCAACGTCCGCTTGTGCGAGTGCCGGCGCATCATTGGTGCCGTCGCCGGTCATGGCGACGAGGCGACCACCAGCCTGCTCACGTTGGATGAGCGCCATCTTGTCTTCGGGCTTGGCTTCGGCGAGAAAATCATCGACGCCCGCTTCCTGCGCGATTGCGGCGGCAGTAAGTGGATTGTCACCAGTGATCATCACCGTGCGAATGCCCATCGCGCGCAACCGATCGAAGCGTTCCCGCATGCCGCCCTTCACGATATCCTTGAGATAGACGACCCCGAGTGCGTACGCGGACGTGCCGTTGCTTTCAGCAACGACGAGTGGTGTGCCGCCATCGCGCGCGACCCGCTCAACCAGTGCGTCGAGATCGGATGGAACCACGCCGCCGTGCTCGCGCACCCAGCGCAACACGGAGTCGCCAGCGCCCTTACGAATCTGCCGACCATCGAGCAGGTTCACGCCGCTCATGCGCGTCGCTGCCGTGAACGGCACGAACTCCATTCCACTCTCGCCTGCGCCGTCGGATACATCGCGACCGCGGAGCGCGAACTTTTCCTTTGCAAGAACCACGATGCTACGTCCTTCGGGTGTTTCGTCCGCGAGCGACGAAAGCTGCGCACGATCAGCAAGCGTCTGTTCTTCGACACCGGTCACGGCCATGAATGCGGCGGCTTGGCGATTGCCGAGGGTGATGGTTCCTGTCTTGTCGAGCAGAAGCGTGTTCACGTCGCCTGCTGCCTCGACCGCACGGCCACTCATTGCAATCACGTTCTGCTGAATGAGCCGATCCATGCCAGCGATGCCGATCGCCGACAGCAAGCCACCAATGGTTGTCGGAATAAGACAGACGAGGAGTGCGATCAGCACCGGAATCGGCACTGGCGACTGGGCGTAGATCGCAAACGGTTGCAGCGTGGCCACGGCCAGCACAAAAATGATCGTCAATCCCGACAGCAGAATTGTCAGCGCGATCTCGTTGGGAGTTTTTTGGCGCGACGCGCCTTCAACCAGAGCGATCATGCGATCGATGAACGTTTCGCCAGGGTTTGCCGTGATGCGGATGACGAGATAATCGCTGAGTACGCGCGTTCCGCCAGTCACGGCCGAACGATCACCGCCACTTTCTCGAATGACGGGGGCGCTCTCACCAGTGATCGCGCTTTCGTCTACCGACGCAACGCCTTCGACAACCTCACCATCGCCTGGAATGACATCACCCGGCAGACAGAGCACGTAGTCGTCTCGACGCAACGTTTCAGCGGCCACGTGAATCACAGGTGCATTGCCATCATGTCCGTGGAGCACACGTTCGGCCGGCAGCTTGCGCGCTGACGTCTGCGTGCGACTCTTGCGCAGGGTGTCGGCCTGCGCCTTGCCACGGCCTTCAGCCATCGCTTCGGCGAAGTTTGCGAAAAGCACCGTGAACCAGAGCCAGAGTGCGAGCTGCACAAGAAAGCCGATGCCGGGTTTGCCCGTCGCGAGGTCGTGTGCAAGCGAAATGGTCGTGTACACAGAACCAACGAGCACAACGAACATGACGGGGTTTCGCACCATCAAGCGCGGGTCAAGTTTGCGAAACGCGTCAACTATGGCGCGGCGAACGATCTCGGCCGCAAACAACGGCCGCGGTGCTTCGTCTGCGCGGAAGTGCGATTTTGTCTTGTTGGCGTTCATGATCAGGACAGGGCTCCTGCGCCCATCAGGAAATGTTCGACGATTGGGCCAAGCGCGAGCACCGGGAAAAACGTCAGCGCGCCGACGATCAGCACGACGCCAACGAGCAGTGCGCTGAAAAGCGGCCCACTGACCGGGAATGTGCCGCTGGACGCAGGCACCACGCGTTTTTCCGCGAGGAATCCGGCGAGCGCCAGCACGGGCACGATCAACGCAAAGCGGCCGATCAGCATCGCGATTCCGAATTGCGTATTGTACCAGTACGTCCCACCAGTGAGACCGGCGAATGCGGAACCGTTGTTCGCCGTCGTCGACGAAAAAGCGTACAAAATTTCGGAGAGGCCGTGTGGGCCGTTGTTGTTCAAGCCCGCGAGGCCTTGCTTCGATACGATATTGATTGCCGTGAAGACCAAGATCGATGCTGCGGCGGCGAGCACGTACAGCATGGTCACCTGAATTTCACGCGCCTGAATTTTCTTGCCGAGGTATTCGGGTGTGCGTCCGACCATCAGGCCGGCGATGAATACTGTGAGTATGACGAAAATCAGCATACCGTACAAACCCGCGCCGACGCCGCCAAAAATCACTTCGCCGAGCTGCATATTGACCAGTGA
>JAYUWD010000506.1:0-9012 GCA_043753735.1 Gemmatimonadaceae bacterium | reverse complement strand
GCAATTGCGAGATCAAGCTGGACCGCTCACTCGCCGACCGCCGCATTTTTCCGGCCTTCGATATCGCCATCAGTGGCACCCGGCGGGAGGAGAAACTGTTCCGCCCCGACCAGCTGGAAAAGGTTCACCTGCTCCGCCGAGGATTGGCCCAGTTGCCGCCCCAGGCGAGTATGGAGTGGCTCATCAAGCGCATCGCGGGCACGTCCAACAACGACTCGTTGCTCGACGGCCTGTAAGACTTTCCACAGCATTGATTCAAACGCACCGCCCCGAGTCCGGGGCGGTGCGTTTGCCTTGTAGTGGAAAAGGGCGGTGGGATTTAGTCATTGAAGTTGAATCGAATTGACAGCTAAAGGCTGAGCGGCGGCGAACCGATACAACACAGTGAGATTCTCGACCGGGCGATGATGCCGGGTCGTCTTTCCATCACGGTTCCCAATCCGCGACAACAATGTTCCGTACGCTGACCCTGCGTTCGAAAATCCTGGCCCTGCCTCTTGTAGCGGCCCTCGGCTTCATCATCACGCTCGGCACGACATTTGTGCTTGGTCAAAAAGCGCAGGAGAAGCTGGCGATGATCGAGGGTGGGTATGCACCTGCGCTCGAACAGAGCCGCCGCCTCGAGGCTAAACTCGACGCGTATCAACGCGCACTTCGCGACGCCGTCGGTGTCAGCGATACCGGCGCGGTGGCAAAAACAGATACCATCATCGCCGCATTCAGCGTCATCTCCGACAGTCTGAACCGCAGCGTCGTCACCGACAACTCGACCAACAATCTCATGGCGGCCGAGGTTCGCGCATACGCGAAGGACGCTCGTGCCATGAGTATTGGCATGATCACCGGCACTGCTGGTGATCTCATGGGCGGCATGCAGGGGGTGAAGGCGAAGTACGCATTGTTGACCACGAAGTACAGCGCCCAGACGAAGTTGCTGAGTGAGAAGACGACCGAGGCTTTCGCTTCGGCGCGCACACTCCAGGCGACGACGCGCTGGGTGCTCGCCGTAGTACTTGTTGTCTCGCTGCTGGCGCTCGCCGTGCTGGCGGTTGGCACGCTACGCAACATTACCGGCGCGATGCAGCAACTTTCGACCGCGGCCAGCGAGATTGCGCGCGGACGGTTGGAACAGAACATCGAAGTGCACACGAAGGACGAAATCGGCACGCTCGCTGAAGCCTTCCGCGGCATGGTTGAATACGTCGCTGGTATCGCGCACGCTGCCGATCGTCTCGCCTCGGGTGACTTGTCGGCCAAGGTGACGCCGCGCTCCGAGCATGACGTACTTTCGCGCAACATGAACCGCGCGTCGGAAACGCTGACGGATATTGTCGGGGAGGCGAAGATGCTGATTGAAGCCGCGCGTCATGGTGAACTGAACAAGCGCGGCAACCCGGACCGCTTCCAGGGTGCGTACAAGGAGTTGATCGCCGGCACGAACAACATGCTCGATGCGGTCGTGCAGCCGATCGCCGAGGCGCAGGCGGTGCTCACTGCCGTTGTGAATCGCGACCTCACGGCGCGCATGGAAGGCACGTACCACGGCGACCATGATGCGATCAAGCAGTCGTTGAACTCCGCGCTCGAGAACATCGCCGAAGTGTTCGCATCGCTTACGACTGCCATTGGTCAGGTGAATGCCGCGGCGAGTGAAATCGGGTCGGGCAGTCAGGATCTCGCGAGTGGCGCGGCCGACCAAGCGGGTTCGATCGATCAGGTCTCCAACCGCATCAAGGTTGTTGACGATCGCACCAAGGCCAGTGCAGCGGATGCCAACGAAGCACGTGCGGCGATGGAACGCGCGCATACAGACACCGAACAGGGTGTGGAGCGCATGCAGGCGCTCGCCGAAGCCGTCGCCGAAATCAAGAAGTCGGCCGACAGCACGGCCAAGATCGTGAAAACGATCGACGAGATCGCCTTTCAGACGAATCTTCTCGCGCTCAACGCCGCCGTCGAGGCAGCCCGTGCGGGTGATGCGGGCAAGGGCTTTGCCGTGGTTGCAGATGAAGTGCGCAGTCTGGCGATCCGCGCTGCGGAAGCCTCACGCAACACCGCGGTGCTCATCGAAGAGTCGGTGCAGAAGGCAGAAGTCGGTGTGAAGCTCAACGAGGGTGTGCGTCGCCGTCTCGAGGAGATTCGCACAGGCGTGCAGCGCGCGGCCACGATGATGACCAATATCGCCGAAGGTGCCCGCGAGCAGGAACGCGAGCTCGCTGAAGTGAGCAGCGCGATGGCGCAGATCAGCACATTGACGCAGCGCACCGCAGCGAACGCTGAAGAGTCGGCGAGCGCTGCAGCAGAGCTCAGCGCACAGGCGGGTGAGATGCATCAGCTGGCGTCGCAGTTCAACGTTGGACAGCACGAGTCGGCTCCGGTGCAGCAGGCCCGGCCGCAATCACAGCGCAAGAACGCCACTCCACCGGCACCGACGCGCTTGCGTCGCCCTGCCACCACCAGCATCAGCGCGAGCATGAAGAGCGCGCGGCCTACAAGCAAGGCCCGCGCGGGGAGCAGTCCTTCGCGCTCGACAGCGTCGGACGATGTCTTTCCGATGAGCGCAGCAGCCGCCATTCCGTTCGACGATGATGACAACGGGAGCGACGACGTTCTGGGTCAGTTCTGAGTCTGGAACACACCGTCCCAATGCGGTGCAGCTCTGCAGATACGGCCCCGGTGGATCGGGGCCGTTTTGCGTAATGCGCGCGTTAGGCTGAGTGAGCAGCGGCGAATTCGTCGAGCAGCGTGGCGGCGGCACGAATGCCGAGCTGGTAGTTCTCGACGCTGATCCACTCGTTGGGGGCGTGCGCATTTTCACCAGGAAGACCAAAGCCCATCAGCAGGACCGGAGCGCCAAGTATGCGCTCAAAATCACCGACAACAGGGATCGAGCCACCTTCACCCGTAATAACGGGCTCGCGACCGAATGCGGCGTGCAATGCGCGCTTGCCCGCTTCGATGATCGGGCCTTTCAGGTCGGCGCGCCACGGGCGTCCACCGTGCAGCGCGGTCACCGTCGCCGTGACGCCCGCAGGCGTAACGCGCGCGACATGCTCTTTCACCAGTCGCACGATTTCGTCCGGATCCTGATCACGCACCAGACGAAAGCTCACCTTGGCCATCGAAACTGCGGGGAGCACCGTCTTCGCGCCTTCCCCGGTGTAGCCGCTGAGCATGCCGTTCACTTCGCACGTCGGACGCGTCCACAGTCGTTCGAGTGTGGTGTAGCCGGGTTCACCGCCAAGTGCAGCGACGCCGACTTCGTGCATCAGCCCTTCGTCGCTGAACGGAAGTTCACGCATCTGCGCGCGCACCGCGTCGGGGAATGGGCGCACGTTGTCGTAGAAACCGGCAATCGCAATGCGTCCGGCGTCATCGTGCATTGTGGCCAGAATACGCGCGAGTGCCATTGCGGGATTCACCACGGCGCCGCCGTACATTCCCGAGTGCAGATCACCGCTTGCGCCCTGCACGTCGATCTGGACGTAGGCCATGCCGCGCAATGACGACAAGATGCTCGGAATGCCGGGCGCGAACATTGTCGAATCGGAAATTACGACGGCATCACAGGCCAGGCGTGTCTTCTCGCGCTCCAGGAACACTTCGAGATTTTCGCTGCCGACTTCCTCTTCGCCTTCGGCGAGGACGATCACGTTCACGGGCAACGTGCCGCGGACAGCCAGATGCGCTTCCAGCGCCTTGATGTGGAGATACAACTGCCCTTTGTCGTCGACTGAACCCCGCGCATAGATGCGACCATCGCGCACCGTCGGTTCAAACGCGGGCGACGTCCACAATTCCAATGGCTCCGCCGGCTGCACATCGTAGTGTCCATAAATGAGCAGCGTTGGCGCGTCGAGACCGGCCTGACGCCATTCACCAACGACAATCGGATGACCGGGTGTGGCTACGATCTCGGTCGCAAAACCAATCGTTTTCAGGGCATCGTCGACAAAGTGTGCAGCGGCGAGACAGTCGTTTTTGTGTTCGGAGCGCGCGCTTACCGACGGGATGCGGAGGAATTCGAAGAGTTCGGATTGGGCGCGGGAGTCGTTGTTCGCACACCAGGTGGCGAGATCGGACGGAATGGAAGGGATCGTTGTGTGAGACATGGATTAGTGCGCTCCAAACCACAAAGTGGTGAGTGGTGAGTTTGAGGTTCCGACAACAAGATCAAGCAGAGTCGCGAAGCTTCCGACAGCAACCGCCTATTGCGATGCTCAAATCATCGAGGGCTCATGGCGACGTCGGGAGACGGGATTGATGTTGCGGCACATCGCGCGCGATGCGGTACAACCAGATCCGCCGCTGCGTCACTTCACCATCGCCGCGTTTGAGCGAAATCGTTTCCCCCTGTTTGGTGTCGGCAAACCATTTACCCACCACGCGCGCCAGACTGTCACCGTGGGTATCGGAATCGAACGCGACAACGAGTCCATCGCCGGGTCGCACCTTGTCGTACGCGGTCGGCCACAAATCGTACTGATTCGGACGTCCACCGAGGTTCATCGCGAATACAGTCGGCTGGTCGGGAAGATGGAACGCGAGCTCCGAGGCGTCCTGGTAGCGATCGGCAGCAACCCAGCGATCGACGGTACCATCGAGAAATGTGTCCTGACGCGCGCGTTCCACTGCGGTCGCGAGCGAGTCCCATCCATGTGCTCGCGCGATGGGATCCTTGCGCGGCAACACCGGCAGCAGCGGGCGCCACGTCTGCGCCGTCACGATGAGCAGCAGGAAGGCAGCGAGGCCAAGCCCCGCGCGCCACGCACGCGCGCGCGCCCACGTTCCCTTGGAAGTCGCAAGCAACATCACCGCGCCCGGATAGATCAACGCAGGCCAATTGGCTTCGACAGGACGACGCCATGCACTGATGGCGAAGAAGGCGAGTGGAACAGCTGATATCAGCGCGATCGCAAATCGTCGCGTGCTCTCATCAGTGAGCGCGGCAGTTCGACGCATGCGCCATCCGTCGCGCAGCGCGACATACACGGCGGCCGCGAGCAGCACAAAAAGAATCGGGGATGCGAGTCCTGCCTGCCCGCCGAGCAACTCGAGTTCTCGCAGCAGCGGATTGCCACGCGCGCTGGCCGTGAACCCATGATTGAGTTGAAAGCGGAACGAAACCCAATCGGAGAGTGCGTTCCAGATCAGCACCGGCGTGAAAAGCAGCAGTGCAATCAGCGAAGCAAGCCAAGGTCCCGGCTCGCGGAAGCGCGCGCGCAACGCCGGGTGCACAATGCATGCGAGCACGAGTCCAGTGGGCAGCAACACGGCCGTGTACTTCGCGACGAATGCACCGCCCAGTGCAGCACCAGCGAGTGACCACCAACCTGTTGCCCGCCACGAGCGCAAGGGCGACGCAAGCGCGCGTTCCACGCCAAATAGCGCAACGATGATTGCCGCAAACAACGGCGCGTCAGGCGTGGCGAGTACAAGCCCGAGAGTTGCGATGGGCAACAGTGCCATCAGAGCAGCGGCGCGAACGGCTGCGGCCGCGCCATCGCGCCCTCGACCCACAAACTTCCAGGCAAAAATCACCGCTATGATGTGTGTCGTCAGCGCCGCGATGGCCGGTCCGGCGCGCACTCCAAGCGTGGTGTTGCCAAAGAGACGCGTGCCGAGTGTAATCAGAAACGCTATGCCGGGGGGATGATCGAAGTAGCCGGTTTCGAGCCGACGCGTCCACTCCCAGTAGTAGGTCTCGTCGGGGAGGAGTGGCACGAACGACGCAAGCAGTGTGCGCAGTGCGAACGCGCCAATGATCCAGAGGCCAACCGTGATCCACGCAGTTGTAGCTGAACCAGCGTTGGTGGTGGTCTGGGGGCTGCGTTCGGTGGTCACGAGGTCTGGTAAGTTGCCATCAAGTCCAACCATATCGCTACCGAATCGTCCCGCATTCTCGGCCAGCGCGCCGATCCTCGGCCGACCGATGAACCGAGGCCGACCGGCGGGGTATCGCTGTGCAGGATTCGGCTGTAAGCGGCGAGTGACCCGTAAGGTCGAGCTCGCATGACGGCCAGACCGATCATCAAACGGTGACGATGGGCTGGTCGTTTCGGGTTGCTCGGCCGACCGCCTTCGGTCAGCTTGTCATCAGACTTTCCCGTGGAGTGACGGTTACGGCTGACCCTGACCGTGCGTCTTCAGTTGTGCGTTCATATGAACGCTGCCCTTCATTCATCTTCGACGGAGCGACCTGCATGTGGGTCTTCGCCCCGCTAGCCCCTGTAACCATGCGACGCTTCAGCTCAATTGCCCCGCTCTTGGCTCTGGTCGCGGCTTCCAGTTGTCTAGATCTGAATCCAAACGTTCCTGCCTGTACCGTAAGCGTTGCGCCGAGCTCGTTGACCTTGTCGGTGAACTCGATCGCCGCAGTCTCCGCCACGGCATTCGATTGCAAAGGGAACTCGATCGCCAAAAAGACGATCACCTACAGTTCGGCGAATACGGCGGTCGCGACCATCACCACCAATGGTCAGGTCATTGCAGTCGGCGTCGGGCAGACGTCCGTTTCAGTGGTGGCTGACACCAAGACCGCAACAATTCCCGTTACGGTAACGCCCGAGACGGCCGCCTCAATCACGGTGAACCCGCCCAGCGCCACACTTCGTCGCGGCGACTCGCGGCAAATGTCGTTCGTGGCGTTCAACGCGGCCCGTAACCCGATTTCCGGTGTAACCGTGCGCTGGGCAACGAGCAATTCGTCGATCGCGTCGGTCAGTCAGAGCGGATTGGTCACCGCGCTCACAGCCGGTGTAGTCACGGTGACGGCCGATGTGAACAACATATTTGGCGCGGCGCAAATCATCGTGACCGAGCCTGTCATTGGCTCCTGTTTGCTTACGCCAAATAATTTCAAGGTGACGACCGGCGCGAGTGTTCAGCCGACGCTCGCCCTCAGGGACACGGCGACTGGTTCCCTGCCGCTGCTGGGACGGCCGGTCGTGTGGTCGAGCGACAACGAAACCGTCGCGACGGTCACCAACACCGGTTTCATCACGACCAGAAAAGCGGGCAAGGCAAACATCTCTGCCTCGTCTGTCGAATACCCGTCGGTTACGTGCAGGTCCGCCGTCGAAGCAGTCGACGCGCGGATTGTGCAGGTCGTCATCCTGCAGCGTACCGGCTCGCTCCGCGTCGGCATTCCGCGCGGCTTGAACGTTGCCCTGCTCGACAGCGTCGGTGCCAGCATCCAGAGCGGACGGGTGATCACCTGGTCGACCAACACGCCAACCGTGGCCAGCGTAACGCAGGCCGGCCTCGTTACCGGCATCGCACTCGGCTCGGCGCGTGTGATCGCGACGTCTGAAGGCGTGGCTGACACCGTCTCCTTTCCCGTCACCAAAATTCCGGTGCAAACGGTAACCGTTTCTCCTCTTCAGGTAACGTTGCAGGAGGGCGGCACGGTACAGCTCACAGCGACCGTCACGGACTCGGCGGGAACAATCGTCACCGATCGGCCGGTGGAGTGGCTCACGAGCGACCCTTCCAAGGCGTCGATTTCGACGAGTGGATTTGTCACTACTTTCGTTCCGGGAGCAGTGAACTTCTTCGCAACGTCGGAAGGTAAGATTTCGCAGGGCACTTCAATCACGATTCAACAGATTCCGGCTGACACGATCGTTGTCGGCTCGGCGAGTGTGACAGTGAAGGTCGGCACGCTGAACCAGACGGCATTCGCGGTCACAGTGCTCGACCGGAACGGCAACGTGCTGCGCAACCGAAACGTCGTTGTCACCAACAGCGCGCC
Organism: Gemmatimonadaceae bacterium; assembly: GCA_043753735.1. Taxonomy (GTDB): domain Bacteria; phylum Gemmatimonadota; class Gemmatimonadetes; order Gemmatimonadales; family Gemmatimonadaceae; genus Gemmatimonas. The sequence continues at coordinate 1,259 of JAYUWD010000506.1, read as the reverse complement.
TGGCATCGCCTCCGTCACGCAGTCCACGACCAACGGCGTGGTCGGCGTCCTTGGCATCGCCACGGGCACGGCAGTCCTGAAACTGCAGGTCGTGAACGCGAATAATCAGAATGAAGGCAAGGCGACCACCGTTACTGTCACCGTGACGCCGTAGCGGTCGTTCGCCCCATGACGCGTTGGTGTAACTGGTAGTTTCCGAACGGGGTGGTCTCTCTTGAGATTACCTCGTTCGTTTTTTCGTCCGCTGTTTGTCTTCTGCCGGAGTTTGTGGTGAGTGCTGAGAAGCCGTCGTTTCTGCGTGGACTGTTCGCCGGTGAGATCACCGAAGAATTGCTGTTTCCGTACCCTGCGTCGCTCGCCGAACGCAATCCGTCGGAAGCGAATACGGTGCTGAAGTTGATCGATTCGCTGAACGAAATGGTCGCATCAGGACTCGTAAATTCAGTGCGCATCGACGAGCAGGAATCGATCGACGAACCGATCATTCGCGCCTTTGCGGACGCGGGACTTCTCGCGCTGACTATTCCCCAAGCGTACGGTGGTCTCGGTCTGTCCGCGTCGGCGTATGCGCGTGTCTTTGGCGCTGTGGCGGCGATCGATCCATCGCTCGCGGTGCTGATCGGAGTCCACTGCGGACTTGGCGGGAAGGCGCTCGTGCTTTTTGGCAATGACGCACAAAAGGCGCGCTATCTCCCCATGCTTGCGCGCGGCGAAACACTCGCCGCATACGCGCTCACCGAACCTGAAACGGGATCGGATGCGCAAAACATCGTGTCCAAGGCCCGCCGGGCACCCGACGATCGCGGCTGGATTCTCAACGGGCGCAAACACTGGATCGGCAATGGACAGCGCGCCGGTGTGATTGTGACGTTCGCACAGACGCCCGTCGTGCGCGATGGCGAAACGGTGATGCGCCCGACGGCATTCATCATTCGGCCTGACATGCCGGGCTTTCGCGTCGATGGCACTATTCGCAAACTGGGCATTCGCGGCTCCACGCAGGCGGAGTTGGTTTTCGAGGAGCTGTACGTTCCCGACGATCACGTGCTTGGTGAAGTCGGCAAGGGATTTCGTGTTGCCGTGAACGCGCTCAATGCGGGCCGTTTGAGTCTCGCGTCGGGGTGTGTGTCGGCATGCAAGCGACTGATCGGGGAAATGACGCGCTACGCCGAGGCACGCACGCAATTTGGTGGACCACTCGCGTCGTTCGAGATCACGCAACGCAAGATCGCGACGACTGCCTCGGAGACGTACGCACT
>JAYUWD010000505.1:0-9012 GCA_043753735.1 Gemmatimonadaceae bacterium | reverse complement strand
CGGTGAAGGCTCGCGCGCGTGCGACCGCAGGTGCAGGCGTGAAAATGACCGGTCGTGCGACGAAACGGTGAAGGAGCTCGCGGGACAATGTGTGATATAGCGTTCGACCCCAATTGACGGAACGCATGTGACCACACGACATCGACTTCCCATTTGTGTTAACGGAGAGACTCCTCGAGGAAGCACGCTGGTGGAGCAGCTCTGGTTGCTGGTGATTTCCGGGATTGTTTTGTCAGCGAGCGTCGTTGGTGGGGCGCGTCTGCTGGACTCGGCGGCGGTGCGCACGTCGGCCAACGATGTGGCCGACCTCTTTGCAATTGCGCGTGACCAAGCCATCGCGACGGGCAAACGCACTGCAGTGCGGATCGACAGGACCGAGGGTCGTCTGGTCATTCACGCGGACGTCGATACGCTCATGCGACTCGAGCTCGCGCGGTTGCGCGCGGTGTCCATTGAGTCGACGCGTGATTCAATGTCGTACTCGGCGTCAGGACTTGGTTACGGCGCGTCGAATCTGCGGGTGATCGTGCGACGTGGTGCCAGTGCCGACACGATTACCGTTTCGCGGCTGGGCCGAGTGAAGCGATGACTGATATGGCAGTCTGCAGCTACGTCGTCGTTGCGGCGGTCGTGCCGAAATCAAATCCCGGCACCGACACTCTCGGGATCTCCTGCCCGATCGTGCGTTCAATCGTACGCACCATGCCTATCTCTTCGCCGGACATGAAGGTGTACGCATCGCCGGTGCTTGCGGCGCGACCCGTGCGACCGATGCGATGAACGTAGTCTTCCGGCTGTTGCGGGACATCGTAGTTGATCACGTGCGTGATCCCCGAAATGTCGAGCCCGCGCTGGGCAATGTCGGTGGCCACGAGCACGCGCAGTTTGCCGCTTTTGAAATCTTCCAGCGCCTGCATGCGTTGCTGCTGCGATTTATCGGCGTGCATGGCGCCCGCATCGATCCCGGCGCGCTCGAGATCGTGTACGACACGATCAGCGCCCGACTTGGTGCGGGTGAAGACAAGCACCGATTCGTGGTCCTTTTCCGACAACAGATGCACAAGCAGGTCGTTCTTTCTCTGACGCGGGACGGGATAAACAGCGTGCGTGACCGTCGTAGCGGCGGAGGAACGTCGTCCAACCTGAACGACAACGGGCTTGCGCAAGTATTTGCGCGCGAGTGCTTCGACTTCCGGCGGCATCGTCGCGCTGAACAACAGCGTTTGCCGGTACCGCGGGATCTGCTCGACGATGCGATTGAGTTGGGGCGCGAATCCCATGTCCAGCATGCGATCAGCTTCGTCTAGGACGAGCGTCTCGAGAAACGTGAAGTCGACGTTTCGCTTTTCAAGATGGTCGAGCAGGCGACCGGGTGTAGCAACCACGGCGTCGACACCACTTCGCAACGCTTTTTCTTGCGGCTCGTATCCCACGCCCCCAAACACGGGAATCACATCGATCGGAGCGTACTTCGAATATTTCCGAAAACTCTCTTCCACCTGCAGACACAGTTCGCGTGTTGGCGTGAGGATGAGAACGCGGGTCCGTCGCGGGCCGCCGAGCAAGCGGTTGACAATCGGCAGCGTGAAGCTGGCGGTCTTGCCCGTGCCGGTCTGCGCGAGTCCGATGAGGTCGCGTCCTTTCAGCGCGACAGGAATGGCCTCACGCTGAATGGGCGTGGGGCGGTCGTAGCCTGCGTCATGCAGAGCATCGAGCAATGGCTGGGCGAGGCCCAGGTCGGCGAAGGTCGTGTTATCGCCTGTCGCGTCGTCGGACGCGGGATCGTTCGCGGGTGCAGTCATGGTTATGGCACAAAGCTAATCGGAGCGCCGCATCGCGAGTGGAAATTGAGAGAGTCGGTGCCAAGTAATCGCCCATCGATGCCGGCAGCGTGGGGCGCGACTGCCGTGGGCGATAGTTCCAGCCGAGTATCAAACCAGTTCGATCGTGCGACCGGCGAGGCGAGCGATGAGCCCGAGGCGAAAGGTGACGTCGATGGACATCGGGTCGATTGCCCCGCCGCGCTCACTGAGAGGCATGACGGGCCACGACCACGACGGCACCTGTTCCGGCATGACCACTGAGCGCGGCGGATGCCAGACGCCCTTGCGGTCTCGGTCATCGAGAAGCCGGTCGAAGAGACGCAGCCAGCCTTCATTCTTTTTGAGAAAGCCAATTCGCGCCATGATTTCGAGCCATGCGAGCGACGACGGCATGTCGGCATCCATGACGTTCCGGGTTGGCAAGAAATCGCCGAGCACCAGGTGGGGCTGGTCGATGAGATGGGTGCCGACCTGTTGCACCGCCTGTTGGCGCGGCCAAGGTTGCGACAGGTACGTGTACAGTCGATCCATGACTTCGTGGTGCTCGCTCCGAAATTGCGGCATGTGGGCCAGCATCAGGAGCGTATGGAACGATGGCGCCGCGACTTCGGCCACCAACACGTGCTGGTTGCCCAGTCGATGCCAAGGTTTTTGGAGCAGCGGCGATTTGAGATACGCGCCAATGCGGTCGGTGAGCCTCCGGGCCGCGCCACGAAGCCGAGGGTCGCTTTCATAGCCGGCTTGAGCGAGGGCAGCGGCGGCGGCTTCGCGTAAGATCAGTCGACCGCGCTTGACCAGCTCCTCGTCCGTGGCTGTCGCACCCAGCTCTGCCAGAAACTCTGGGTCATTATCTTCAGCAAGCAGGCGAAAGAGCAGACGTTTGGTGGTTGCCAGCGCCGGGCATTCGGGGTCCCATCCAAGTTCGATGAGCCGGCGATAAGCAACGATCGTTCCGACTCCAACGACGTCGTCTCCCTTTGGCACCGAAAGCATCCCATTTGGCCATGACCCATCCGAGCCCTGCATCATCAGGAGCTGCCAACCCGCTTTTGAGGCGTAGGGGACTCGGGCGAGGGTGCTGTCTTTATGGCGATACTGTGCGACGTCCACAAGTGCGCGGTACTGCAGCGCTGGTGGCGCGTTGGTGAGCAACCAGCCGACGGCGAATGACGTCGCAGTCGCTGGCGAGGGCGCGGACCCAAGGGTCGGCGGCAGCAGCGGATTGGGGACGGACAAGCCGGGTATCGACGTAGGTAGGGTCACTGGAAGGCTATTCTACGCGCTTCCAGGCAAACCGCCAGAGGTCAAAAGAGAGGAATGGTGCATTCGGAGGCCGCCTGTCAGGCTGCGAATCACATTCAAATTGATGAGGTCGTGAAGTTGCGCGGCGTTAACGATTGTGCCGGGCGTTGCGTCTATATCGACACGCTGGTGCTGCCTCGCGGATGCGGGGTGGGTGCTGCTGTACGCCTCCCTTTTGGAATCCCCCGATGAAGACATCCATTCGCATTTTTTCGCTGGCGCTGGCACTTGGCTGCGTTTCCACTGTTGCACAGGCACAGGGCGGCGGCGGTGGTGGCGGCCGCGGGATGAGCATGGAGGATCGCAAGGCGCGCATGTTCGAAGGCATCACGCTTACAGCCGACCAGAAGACCAAGGTCGACACGATCATGGCGGAGACGGCCAAGAAGCAGGCAGAGCTTCGGGCCAGCATGGGCCCGGAGAGTGATCGTCAGGCGATGATGACCAAGAACCGCGAGTTCCAGGGCGAGCAGATCAAGGCGATTAAGGCGCTCCTGACTGCCGACCAGCAGCCGGTGTTTGACAAGAACATGGAAGGCATGATGACGCGTCGCCCGGGCAACTGAGCCGGATCGCTCGTCAAATAGTCCCAGCATGGAGGTTTTGCGAAACGGGGGCGCCGCTCGGCGTTCCCGTTTTCGCTTGTCCCTCTCGCGGACTCCAAAGAGATTGCAGGTGGAACATGCCTGACCTCGCCCCCGCCCTCCTGCACCGTCTGCGCTGATGCGAGGCGAGTTTGTCGACCTCGGCGGGGTGCGGCTTTATTGTTACGCGTTCGGATCCCGCGGTGCGGGCGATCCGATCGTCCTTGTGCACGGTGCGTTTACCTCGTCGCACCTGTGGCAGGATGTGCTGCCGCGTCTGCCTCAGGGGCACCGGGTGCTGGTACTCGATCTATTGGGTCACGGACGCAGCGACCCGCCGCGCAAAACGTCGATGTCCGTTGCCGCACACGCGGATCGGCTCGCGATGCTGCTCGATGTCATGGGGGTCGCAAACGCGACGCTGGTGGGGCATGGCATGGGCGCCGCGATATGCACTCGCGTTGCACATCAGCATCCCGATCGCGTGACTGGGCTGACTCTGGTGAATCCGAGTCTCTTAGCGCGGGAGCGACGGGATGCCCGCGTGAGCGGCCGGATGCGCCGTCTCGCGCTACTGGCGCCGCTGTGGGCGCATCTGGCGCCCTCATGGCTGGCATCCACGCTGCACTCGACGCTGCTCCCGGTGTTTGCACAGCGGAGCCCCGGCGCGCACTCACTGGATCTCTATCTCAAAGGCTTTCGAACACGCGACGGTCGTGATTCGGCGTGCGCGCAATTGCGCGCGTTTTCGCAGTCGTTGAACGACAGCGCGCCGTCGCTCCAGAGGGGCGCACTGCACTGCCCCGTCGCGCTCGTACTTGGCAGCGCCGATCCGCTCATGTCGCAGGGACGTGCGGACCGCTTGCAGCAGGCACTTCGTGCGGCCTCTGGCGACCGTCTGGCGTGTTTTCGACTGACTGGAGTGGCGCATATGGCGCCGGAGGAAGCCCCTGATCGCCTTGGGGCGATCGTGGGTGAGATGATCGCCACGCCGATGTAGGCGCGCCGGCAGTCGCAGTCAGAAGGACATCGCGGTGCGCATGCCCGTCCCTCCGTTTTCCGCGGCAACAAACGTCACCGAGAGTTGGGCGGTCGGGGGGAGGTTGCGGCGCTGAACGGCTGCGAATAGCACCCCCGCTGCGACATCGTCTCGTGAGACCAACCGGCTCGGCGATGCATCAAAGCCCGAGAAGCGCGGCATAGCGTCTTCGCCTGTGGTTTGAGACGGGCCAATTCATGCGTTCCTCACGACGTGATCAAAAAAGAGGATGCGGCCCCCATTGCGGATGTTTGAAACTTGCACGGTCGGCTGGCCGCCAAAAGCAATTCGGTTTCTATTCGGCCTCTGAGTTGCGGTTGTCAAGCGCATACCGTACCGTACTCAAGTTTCACAACGAGTGGCGAATCGCTGACACAGACCTTCCTACAGCGGTCCACGAGTGTCTGCTTGAATGGGTATTTCCTTCACACGAGGTTCCACCATGAAGCGATTTTCTGCACTTGCACTCGTGAGCGTTTCACTAGCGGCATGTTCCGACGCACCGGTCGCACCGGTCGTTGCGCAGGCGCCTGCAAACGCTTCGGCCTCGTTGTCGAAGACGGGTCCGGGGGGTGGCGCGGCGATTTCGGGACGATATATCGTGCGTTTTCGCGACGAGGAGCAGGATGTCGACGGCAAGGCAGACGGCATCGCGAAACGCTACGTCGGCAAGGTCACCCGGCTCTACCGCTCGGCAATCAAGGGCATGGCGCTCGACCTGCCAGACGCTGCAGCGGATGCATTGCGGGCCGAACCCGGCGTGCTCTCGGTTGAGCAGGACCAGGTCATGTCGATCAACACGGTACAATCTGGCGCCACGTGGGGCATCGATCGCATCGATCAGCGTACACTCCCTTTGAGTGGCTCCTACGTGTACAACGCCGACGGGACCGGTGTCACGGTGTATATCATCGACACTGGTATCAATCTGACGCATAGCGAATGGTCCGGTCGCGCATTTACAGGCATTGATCAGGTGACGTCGGGGGGGTCCGCGACCGACTGCAACGGTCACGGGTCGCATGTGTCGGGCACGGTGGGCGGTACGACGTATGGAGTCGCGAAAAAAGCGAAGTTGGTCGCGGTCCGCGTACTCGACTGCTCCGGTTCAGGCAGCACGTCCGGCGTCATCGCCGGCATCGACTGGGTGACTGCGCAGAAAAACGCGAATCCGACGGTGCCATCGGCAGCGAACATGAGCCTCGGCGGCGGGTTTTCGGGCACGCTCAATCAGGCCGTGACCAACTCCGTTGCGGCCGGCGTCGTCTACGCAATTGCTGCGGGCAACAGCTCGGCCGACGCATGCAATTCCTCGCCCGCGAGTGCACCCACGGCAATTACTGTCGGCGCAACCGACATCAACGATGGCTTTGCATCTTTCTCGAATTTCGGGAGCTGCGTCGACATCAACGCGCCGGGTGTCAACATCACGTCAGCGTGGATCGGGAGTACGACCGCGACCAATACGATCAGCGGGACGTCGATGGCCACACCGCATGTAGCCGGAACGATCGCGCTGTACCTGCAGACGAATCCGACGGCCACCGCGGCACAGGTTGACGCGGCGCTCAAGACGAATGCGAGCACCACGTCGGTGCCCAGCGGTACCACCAACCGATTCCTGTACTCGGGCTTCATCGCTGCCGCGCCGCAGCCACCAGTGGCAAACTTCACCTCCAGCTGTTCCGTGCTCACCTGCAGCTTTGACGCGAGCACGTCGACGGCGCAGGCGGGTGCGAGCTTCAGTTGGACCTTTGGCGACGCCGCGATCGGCAGTGGCGTGACCACCAGTCGTAGCTATGCGGCATCAGGCTCGTACGTCGTCACACTCACCGTGACGGATGCGGTCGGCACCAGCACCAAGACGGCCACGGTGACGGTGTCCAGTGCGCCACCGCCACCGCCAGCGCCAGACCCAGTCGCCAACTTCACCGCCAGCTGCAGCTACAACAGCTGTGCGTTCAGCAATACGTCGACGAACGCCACGACCTACAGCTGGAGCTTCGGCGATGGGACGGCTGCCGTCACGACGGCAAACCCGACGCATGTTTTTGCGAGGTCGGGTGCGTACACCGTCGTACTGACGGCAAGGAACGCAGCGGCTGTGACCTCCACGAAGTCGCAGGTCATCACGGTGAGTTGCGCGAACGGCAGGAATCGCTGCTGATCGCTTGATTACGCTCGGCTGCGTAAGATCACGGCAAGCGTAGGCGGCGCAGCGCGAAACAACAACCGGCCCTGTCGCATGGGGCCGGTTTTTTTGTTCGGTGCATTTCGCCATCGTTCAGAGATACTGCGACCGTAACAACGATTTCGACGAACCACGAAATCCTGCAAATTAACCTTACGTTGCTGCTGCAAGTGCGCGACCATTCAGGCACAACTCTCACTCGCGTCCTCACCGATCCACCATGACCGACCGCCTCGCCACAATGCGCGCCATGGCTGCCAGGCAGCCCGACAATCCCCTCGCCCGCTTCGGTCTCGCGAACGAGCTGCTCAAAGCCGGGTTGCACGCCGACGCGGAAGCCGAACTGGCGGCATATCTCGCGCGTCATGACGACGAGGGCAACGGCTGGCTGCGCTACGCCGACACGCTCAAGACACTCGACCGCGAAGAGGATGCGCGCGCCGCAATCGCCAAGGGAATCATGGCTGCCACGCGTTTCGGCCACGGCACGCTCGTGGGCGAAATGGAAGCGCGTATTGAAGAGTGGGACGACGCTTAAAGGCGCCGAAGCTCGTTGGCCGCGTCGACGGCGTGTCCGATCTCGCGAGAAAGAGCCCGCGCTTCCTGCGTCGCACTCGTGACATCGCCGATGGCGGCACCAACGCCGAGCGTTCGCAGTTTCACCATGTCGAAGCGCAACGACCGCATGGCCAACGACGCGCTTTCAAGCTGACGATGCATCGTATCGCGCCGAGCAACAAGTTCCTGCAGTGAGTCGCGCTGACGCGTGAGCAACGACAACCTACGTTCGTGATCGGGCGCATCTTCCTGCTCGACGGCCACCACGGCGATGCGCGCGTCAAGCTGAGTGAGCGCATCGACTGGCAGATCGCGGTGCAAACGCTCAAGTCCGGTCGCGAGCGCACCAATGCGTTCCATCAACGCATCTGCCGTTGGCTCGACGTCGGGCACGAGTGACTTGTCCGCATCCGAAAGCTTCGCCGACAGTTCCTTGATTGTAAGTCTGTCGTCGACCGCAGCACGCACCGTGTCGGCGTAGGGCGAAGACATGACCGTTGGTCCGACGATGCGATCGAGTTCTTCACGAAGCACAATTTCGCGCGGGCGATCGTCGGGTAGCGCTAAAAGGTCTTTCCAATCGCTGCTCAGCGCAGATGCCAACGGCACGCCCAGCCGACGGAGACGCGCAGCTGCCACAATGGAAAGTTGCGCCGAGACCAACCCCGCGACGATGGATGCGGCGAAAGGAATCTGCATCGGGTCGATGTTGAAGCCTCCGCCGATCGCAAACGTGGCCACAGCCACGGCAGCCGATCCTGCCACCCACTTGAGTCGGCGACGGAACGAGAACACCGCCTCGGCGATCTTGCGTGGCTTGGACTGCGCTGGCTCGCTGAATGCGAGTGCCGCTGCTTCATCGCCATCGCTGAAGATTTGCGACCAGCGGGCACCTTGCTGACGCAAACGCCCCCACTGCGCCAGCAACCCCATGCTCATCCCGAAGATGGGGAAGATCGCCCACGGGAAATGCCGACTGGTCGCCGCGTTGATCATGCCGAGGAAAATCATCGTTCCGCCACTCGACACGAGGCTCCATCGGAAGCGCGCGATGCGTTGATCGAGCGGCCGCGCGGAATCGATGCCATAGGCGGAGCTGGCCCCGTATTGCAGTGCGTCCTTGTTCGCCTCGCGTTCCATCTTCCAGCGCCGGTTCACTTCACGACGCTGTTCCTTCACGGCGCGGCGCCATTCGCGAAATTCTTCGCGACTGGCAGTGGGCGAAAGCGGCGGCAGCGGGGGCATGGGTGCAACCGAGTGCATGCTCGCGGGCTCTGGCGCGGCAAGCGCGCGCGGGTTCCAGTCTTCGGCACGATGTCCGTGACGGTCGGTGTAATCGCGACGCGCGCGCGCAAGTTGTTCTTTTTCCTGTTCGTCGCGTTGCCGTGCATCGCGCATTTGCGAATCGCGCGAAAGCTGCGGTCCGGGCGCGCGATATGGTTCCGGCGCTGTGCCGAGCGACCCGTCGCGCTGCACGCGACGCAACGCATCGCGCATGACCTGCGCACTTTCCCA
>JAYUWD010000504.1:0-2953 GCA_043753735.1 Gemmatimonadaceae bacterium | reverse complement strand
AAAGCTGCGCACCAAAGCGCAACTTCTTCGCCACGAGCGTACGGGAGCCGGTCGTTGCATCAACGAGATACGCATCGTTGCCACCTTCCCCCCACATCTGCGCCACCGCGTATTCGATGGGGTTGAGCGCGAGCGCGCGACGCCCATCATCGCTGACGGTCACCTGCAACAGCGAGTCGGTGCCGAGCTTCGTCCACTTGTTCGTCGCGATCTGATAGACCGCAAGCTGCGTACGATTGCGGTCGCGCGCCGCCTCGATCTTCTGCTGAGGCATAATCTTGGTATCCTGCCAATGCCAGAGATCGTACACGGCCTTATCAACAAGCGAATCGGCGGGAATCGAATCCATCGGAATCAGGCCGAAGGAGAACAACACGGCATTGCCATCCCGCGTGAAATCGACGCGACCACGATCGGCGATCAACAAGCCCGCAGGTGCTTCGGTTGCGGCAACGATGCGCCTCGCTGCCATGATCTTCCCTTTTGCCGCAACCAACGATGCGTGATAGAGCGAAAAGCGCCCACGCGACACGGTGTCGCTCACATCGGCGACAAACACCGCCTGCTCACCCTTTTTGTCGAAGGCGAAATTGCGATACGTACCCCGGCCGCTGATCAACGCCGTCACGCCACCAGTTGGCAGCGCTCGCACAAACACGCCGTCGCCTGCGCCATCGCGCGTCGCGACCGTGTAGCCGAGCCAGTGTTCGCCTTCGTCCAGGCTGTAGTTGGTGACACCCTCGATGCGTGTCTCGGTACCACTCGCAAGTTCGCGCAGAACCAGCGTCGTGCCCGTTTCGCGGCGTGGCGTGGCCGCCGGTGCTGCTGGTGACGTACCGGGTTGTCCGGGACGCTGCGTTGTGGTGTCTTCGAGGAGGTAAGCAAGGAAGCGTCCGCCGTTGCGTGACATGCGGAAGGAACGCACCCGTGGAACCCGCGTGACTTTCCCGTCGGCGAGGTCCATCACTCCGAGCGTGCTCGTGGGCTGCGGCACACCACGTCGCCCACGGGTGCGATCGAACTCGGTGCGTGGCGCGTACTGCAAATACGAGATGAATCGCCCGTCAGCGTTGAATTGTGCGGCTGCAGCTGTGAACAGAGCCGCAGAGTCAGCAGAGGGCATCAGCTGCGGTCGACCCGTGTATCCGCGCGTGGCGCGATATTCCGTGGTGCCCGATGTGCCGCGAACCACGACTTCACCGTCGCCGACAACGGGAGAGAGCGTGTACGCAGCCCATTTGCCATCAGCGGAAAGTGTCGCGCCCTGCATCGTCCGCCACTCATCGTACGTGTCCTGTGTGATCGCCTTCTTGCCCGCCGGCAACGGCTGCGACCACGGTAAGACTTTCGTGTACGGGTTCGCTGAAGCTGGCGTTTGCGCCGCAAGCTTGGTGCTCGCGAGGGGGGCGACGACAACTGCACCGAGTATCGCGGGGGCAAGCACCCAGGTGCGGCGGCTGTTGAGAATGCGCATCGGAGACTGAGCAGAGGTGGATCGGACTGGTCGGGCAGAGCGCACCGCCCCAACTTGGGACGGCGGGAACCCGACTGGATAGACTAACGTCGCGGCAGATGCCGCGTGAGGCATTCGATGGGACGTTTGCTGGGCTACTTCGCGCGTGGGCTGGTGCTGGTGACACCAATCGCGGTGACGATATGGGTTTGCTGGTTGGTCTTCATTCGCGTCGACGGATGGCTGGGACTGCCGATACAGGGCGCAGGGTTCGTTGCCACGATCGTTCTCATCACGCTCATTGGTTTTCTCGGTACGAACCTCCTCACCCGTTCGGCCGTCGGACTGTTCGAGCGCGCGATGGCTCGGCTTCCGTTCGTACGATTGTTATACGGATCGACGAAGGATTTGCTGAACGCATTCGTGGGCGAGAAGCGTCGCTTCGACAAGCCGGTGATGGTGTCGCTCAACTCCAGCGGAACGACCCGCATGGTCGGTTTTGTTACTCAGGAAAGCATGCACCATCTCGGGCTGGACGGCTTCGTAGCGGTGTATTGTCCGCACTCTTATGCCTTCTCCGGACACGTCTTCATCCTGCCAGCATCTCACGTCTCGCCGATCGATGTTGCCAGTGCGGACGCGATGGCGTTTATCGTGTCTGGTGGCGTTTCGGCGCTCGTTCTTGCCGCGCAATCGACGGGTGAGTACGCAGCAGTGTCGAAGCAGTGATTTGCGCGATAGTGACTCGTTAGAAGCCCCTTCCCTCGACCTCCTCCCACGCATGCTCTCTCATCGTCAAGCTTTGCATCAACACACCTCGCCGAGTCGCATTGCGATCGCCGCGCTGTGCATCGCCGCGTCGACCACATCGTTGCATGCGCAACGCGCGCCAGCTCCGGTCACAACATCGCCAAAGGCCATGCTCCTCGTGCCGGACGCCGTGTTCGATGGAACCAGTGACGGAGCCCAACGCGGCTGGGCGGTACTCGTTCGCGGCACACGAATCGAAGCCGCCGGACCACTGGCGAGCATGACTGTCCCCGCGGACGCAGAACGTATTGCGCTCCCCGGCACGACGCTCATACCCGGGTTGAGTGACCTGCACAGCCACGTGCTACTGCACCCGTATGACGAGACGCCCTGGAACGATCAGGTGTTGCGCGAATCACTCGCGCTGCGCACGGCGCGTGCGGTCAATCATCTGCGGGCCACGCTCATGGCGGGCTTCACGGTGCTGCGTGACCTGGGTACCGAGGGTGCGCAGTACGCCGATGTTGGCCTGAAGGAAGCGGTGGATCAGGGAATCGTTCCGGGGCCGCGCCTGTTCGTGACGACGAAAGCGATCGTTGCGACCGGCTCCTACGGCCCCAAGGGATTTGGTGTGGAGATCGGCGTGCCGCAGGGCGCAGAAGAAGCTGATGGAGTGGAAGGCGTGACGCGTGTCGTCCGCGATCAGATCGCGCATGGCGCGGATTGGATCAAGATCTACGCTGACTATCG
>JAYUWD010000503.1:0-2954 GCA_043753735.1 Gemmatimonadaceae bacterium | reverse complement strand
CGAAGCCGATGTAGCTGAAGAAGATGATCGCTGCTGCGGCGCTGATGCCTCCGAACCCATTCGGCGCAAAGCCGCCCGTTGCCGGATTGCTCCAGTTGATTGGCTTGACGAAAAAGACGCCGACCGCGAGAAAGAACAGGATGATTCCGATCTTGAGAATCACCATCGCATTGTTGGAATTGGCCGATTCCTTCACGCCCTTGATCAGTACCAGCGTGATGAGCAGCACCACCAGAAACGCGGGCAGGTTGGCAATGAAACGAAAGCCTGCAATGTGCGGCGCAGTGGTCAACGCCGATGCGATGTAAATGGAGGTGGCATCAGTCGCACCGGCGGCGATCGCCTTGGCAGCGTCGGATGCAGAGCGAAAGTCCGTCGCCAGCCACGGTGGCAAATTCAGGTTGAAAAATCCGAGCAGCTCTCGAAAGTATCCGGACCATCCGATCGCGACGCCGATGTTGCCGACCGCGTATTCCACGATCAGGTCCCAGCCGATGATCCACGCGACGAACTCGCCAAGTGCGGCGTAGGCGTATGTGTATGCCGACCCCGCGATTGGCACCATCGATGCGAATTCGGCGTAGCAGAGCGCGGCGAAGCCACAGGCCACTGCCGTCAGGACGAACGAAAAAATGATCGCGGGTCCGGCACCGGGCCGCGCGAGATCACCCGCGATGGCCGTACCGGTGGTGGCAAAGATCCCCGCTCCAATCGTGGCGCCAACGCCAAGTGCCGTGAGATGCCATTTATTAAGCGAACGTTTGAGACCGCCGCGTTCGGCGAGGTCGCGCTCAAAATCGGAGACCGACTTTCGGACAAACAGACCGGGCATGAGTAATTGGGACCGGGGACGTGTGACTAAATCGCTGACAGCAGGCGCGTCGTAGTACGCGCGTCACGAAATGCAGATTGATCGCCTATCCTTGCCGCCGGGACCGTATGGCGCAAGAGTCATCGGCGACAAGTAGCCGCTGTGTCCCAGCTGCATCAGGGGTGCAGCGTTACACGAGCCCTTCAAAGACACCGATCTCGCGGTTCTTCCGCACGTTGTTCCACGCGAACCATTTGCCATTCATCGCGACATACACTCCCGGTGGCAGTGTCTGCACGAAGCTGAGGGCGCTGCCAAGATTGAACAGACCATCGGAGCTGCCAAAGGCGTACGGTACCATTGCGCCGGTGAGCACGATGGTCTTGCCCTGCACACCATCGGCGAGCGCGCGCGCCGTGTCGACAAGGGTGTCGGTACCGTGCGTGATGACAACCTGCGATTCAGCGCACGACGCGCAGGCGGCCACGATAGCTGCGCGTTGATTGTCGGTCATGTCCAGACTGTCGACCATCATCAACACTTCGACCGCGACATCGAGTCCATTGCGCCCGCGTCGCAGCATCTCTTGAACGTGAGTGTGCCGAAAGTCGAGTGTGCCGTGAAGTTCGTCATACTCCTTGTCGAAGGTGCCGCCAGTGACGAAAAGGCGCACGCTCATGGAACTCGCAACTGAGTAGTCAGCCACAACCGCTAAATCGGCTGCGTGGGCAAGCTCGCCCGCTCGCCCTCTTCTGGCTGATTGCGCATGTGATCGGCCAGTTCGTGAAGCTTTTCACGCAATGCCGTCCTCAATGCATCCGGCATCTCATGCTCGCCCAGCGCATGGTCCATGCACCAGAGCCATTCATCACGTTCGCGCGCACCGATCGCAAACGGAAAATGGCGCATGCGCAGCCGCGGATGACCAAACTTTTCGACGTACACGGGCGGACCGCCGGTCCACCCGGTCAGGAACAATCGGAGTTTTTCACGTGATACCTTGAGACTTGCAGCGTGCAGCGCACGTACGTGTACTGCTTCGGGTGCACTATCCATCAGGTCGTAAAAGCGGTCGACGAGCTGACGGATACCGTTGTCGCCGCCCAGTGTATCAAAGTGCGAAGCTGCAGGTGAAGTCATGTCGAAATCTTACCCGTTGCCATAGTCGGAACCAGCGTGCAGGCGTCAATCGCCGTCGGCGCGCGATCGATCGGGAGTGTGATGGCCAAGAGCGTGATTGCGCAGTCCGCCCGCGGCGTGACGCGCACGGTGAAATCGCAGGTGACGGTGCTGAGTAGCGCACTCGGCGCGGCCTGGCTCGCGTTTGCCGTCACCGTACTCTCGGGTGGCGCGCTCCTGAGCTACGGGATCGTGCCACGCACCGTGTCGGGGCTGCGCGGTATCGTGTTCGCCCCCTTTTTGCACGCCAATCTCAATCACCTCGTCGCCAACACCATTCCGTTTGTCCTGCTCGGCTGGCTCGTGATGCTACGCGATGCACGCCACTTTGGTCGGGTGACCATCGCCGCCATGCTCGGCTCGGGATTGGTATCGTGGGCGCTGGGCGCGCCGGGGTCGGTCCACATCGGCGCCAGCGGGGTGATTTTTGGCTATCTGGGCTTTCTGATGGTAAGCGGCTGGTACGCACGCACATTCGCGAGCATCGTGCTCAGCGTTGGGGTCACGCTGGCGTGGGGAAGTCTGGTATTTGGTGTCCTGCCAACCGTTCCCGGCGTGAGCTGGCAAGGTCACCTCGGCGGCTTTATCGGCGGCGTGCTGGCGGCGCGGGCGTTTCGGAAGAAGTGACACTTTTCGGCATCATGAGATACCACACGACTGTGCCAAGCACCAAAGCCCACGCGTAACCGTACGGCACGAACGCAGCCGTTACACCACACGCCAACGCCAGCACCAATGCGCGCTTGTCACCGAGCTGGTCGCGCACGAGCAGCAGAACCGTCACCGCTTCGACGAGCAAGAGTGTGCCGAGTATCGGTCCGGGAAAAATGCGCTGAAATGCAGCGGGGCTGCCGACGAGAAAGAATCCGGCGACCAGTAGAAACGTCCCATAAATGATCGCCGATCCACCGGTGCGCGCACCAAAGGCGTAATGGCCGGCAACGCCGCCGCTGCCATGACAGAC
>JAYUWD010000502.1:0-2968 GCA_043753735.1 Gemmatimonadaceae bacterium | reverse complement strand
GGCGAATAGACCGTTGGAATTTGCGGTGCAATTGGTCTGGTCGATCTTGGGAATGTAGCCCGCACCAAGCACCCCTTTCCTTTCGGCAAGGTCGATGCTGTCCTTGACCATACGCGCGCGTTCAGCGGGCCCATACTTCACCATGTCGGGGAGTGCGGCGTCGACCGGAATATATGTTTGCGCGCCGAGCAGGACGGGAAGGTACGGATTGTCGATCGCACCGTTGGCGATGGCAGCGGCTTCGCTAACCATCGCCTGCAAGCCGGCGTCGCTGAAATCGCGCGTGTTCGCGCTCCCTGACTTCTGTCCAAGGCGAACGGTCGCCGTGAGCTGGCGATCGTACTGCACAAGGTTGGTGGTGATCGATGAATTGGCCCAGCGGGTGCCAGAGCGCTCACCGCCGGAAAGTGTGATTTCGACGGCGTCGGCTTTGGCCATGTTGATGACCTTCTCGACGATGGCTTTGACTTCTTCGCGGGTATACATAGGCGGCAGAGCGTAGGGAGTGCGGCGGGCGCCGTCGAGCACGCGGAAAGGCGCGCGAGGTGACTCTGAGAGAATGCGCGCGAGGAGGGGAAAGCGTTGGATGGGGAGATGCGCGGGGGGGGAATGCGAAGGAATAGGGGATTAAGGACGGGGGGTCGCAGTTTAAAGCTTGCCGTTCGAGCTTCGGGTTTCGAGGCACATTCCGTCATCGGCCAAGGGGAGCCACTGGCGACTCGCGATCCGAACCCACCACTCGCAACTACGCTGTTCCCCGCCCAGTCCCCAGTCCCCCTACGCTTCCCCCCTCCGCCGCCTCATCCACCATTCCCCACTCAACGCCAGGGCAAACGGAAGCAGCCACCAGAGCGAACGCATTGGATGCCACCGTTCGCGACGCGGGGCGGGTCGGAGTGAGCGGGCGAGCACGCTGTTGAACGTTGCGAGCTGCGACACATTGATGACCTGCCCACCGTGGCTGGCGGCGAATGCGGTTGACAGTGCGGGATACGCGGCGATCGGTCGCGACACGATCGAGTCGACGACGAGCGGCACTTGCGTGCGATAACCGTCGGCCGACACCACGACGCGGGCGTTACCGATGTGTCGCGGCGCACGGAGCGTTGCGCGTAGCGAGCCGACGGCGCCGTCAGGCCACAGGCGGATCGGTGTACGTTCGAGCGAATCGGGCGGCCCTGATTCGAGCACCGCCGACACGTTCGCGCGAATCGCCTGCGACGTAACAGGCTTGAGTGCAGCATCGCGAACCACCACAAAAAGCTCGGCGCTTTCACCGGGCGCGAGTATCTGCTCCGAGATGGTCACCGCTAACGGTGGAAGTTTAGCGGCCGCTGCCTCGCCGATGATGACCCGCCATCCCCGATCAAACGAAGACGATGCACTGTCGCGAAAGCGCCACGCATCGAGCGCACCGCTCACCACCAGCCGTCCCGCGCCAACCGGCTTGTTCCAGATCACCGGTCGGTCGTCAACACTTTCGGCGGACGGTGCCTGGCGCGGCGCCGCGTTCGATAGAGAATCGGTTCTGTCACGCGCGCCGAGCGTCGTGGCCACCGACGTTGCGGCATCGGGCAGCCCGGCGGGCCACAACAGTTCCGTGGCTTGCAGTTCGATGTTTGCTGCAGCCGCGAGACCGATGGCCTCGGGGGTGGCGCTGTTGTGAAAGCGCCAATCGCGTACTCCCAATAGCCGTTCGTATGCGCCAGTCGCTCGCTGATCGAGCAGCATCACGACGCTTCCACCGTGTCGCCGCATGAACGCTTCGAGTCCCACGATATCACGCTCGGTTAAAGCCTCGGGCACACCAACGACAATTGCGTCAAAACGCTCAATGCTGGCAACGTCATCAAGCCGTTCCGGAGGCGCACCTGCAGATGTGCTGATGTTGCGCGATGTAACGACTCGACTGGTGACGATAAAGTGTTGGTCACGCTCGATGGCGCGTCGGACAAAGGTTGAAATCCATGAAGGACGTGGATCGTAAAACAGGATCGAGAGCGGACGATCGACGACATCGACCAACAGCTCCGCGCGCGCGTACAAACTTTCCGATTTTGAGAAATCGATTTTCGTGAGCGCTCGCGACAAGGGTGGGCCACCCAGCACGGTGGCCTCTACCTGGAGTCGCGCAGCACCGGCAGCGGTGGCGACAAACGAAAGTTGAGCACGCACGACCGCGCTGTCATCGGCGATCGGAAGCTGAACGCGGTCGATTACAATCTCGCCATTCCGGAGCAGCACCTCGAGTTCGCGATTGCGCGCTCCCACCGCGTGAAGCGTCACATCGATGCGTCTGTTGGCGCTCAACGACGCAACCTTTGGTGCGCGTACCGACTCGATCAGGACGCGGGGATGCGTATCGTCCCGAACGATGAACAACGGCATCTCGTCACTTACGCCCAACGGCGGCGGGCCATCACCAACAAGAATTACCGCGTCAGCCGCATCAAAGCGCGCGGGCATGACGCGCGCAACACTGTGAAGCTGCCGCGCAACGCGCAGCGCCAACGCACTATCGGTCGAGCGGGTCATCGCGCGCACACTCACGATCGGTCGTCCCCGTCGTACCGAGGTCATCGCGGGATCGATCGCTGCGATGATCGCAATGGCAATCGCAACGGTACGCAGACCGATTCTCAGCAACCCATCGCTGCCCATTCTGCTCGCCATCAGCGCATCGGTTGGTTGGGTATCGAACCTATCGCCGGTTTCGGATTTGCCAGGCTCGGCGCTGATGCCGCTCGCAACGCATCGCCGAGTGCACCACCAAGCTGTCTGCGCGAAAACGAAGACACCATCGGAGGAACGCTGGGCACGTTGCTTCGCACAACCGTCGCCAGTGCGACCGTTGCACTATCAAGCTGTTGCTGCGCCCTGTCGCGCTGCGCCTTGGCCAGCAATGTCGCCGCTTCGCTCAATCGCGACGCAACCTTCTGCAATACTTTTGACGAGGGATCGACGCGCA
>JAYUWD010000501.1:0-9074 GCA_043753735.1 Gemmatimonadaceae bacterium | reverse complement strand
CTGCGCCGAAAGGCGGCGTGGACGTGACGAGAGTCGACGCCGCGAGCCCTGCAGCGATCGGCGAATCGATCAAGTTGAGCGGTGGGCCAAGTGTGGGTTCGCAAACGCCTTCCGCCGTTTCGCGAATCAACTGGTCAACGACGGCACGCAGGTCACCGGTGCGCGCATATGTCGCCAGTTGGCGCTGCGCACTCGAGCCATGTTCAAGGATCTGGAACGCGTACTCGACTTCTTTGCGTATGCCAAGGTCATCGAGCACGTCATCGAGAAACCATTCGATGAGTTCACGAATCAGAACGGGCGCCGGCAGCTCTTCCTTTTTGCCGAAGTCAATCAACTTGCCGCCAAGTCCCCAACGCACCGCGCGCCACTTGTTCTCTTCGATCAAATCCGCCGCGTAGACGCGAAACGTCAGGTTGTCGCGACGCAGCTTCCACATCTTGGCAACAACGGCTTGCAACAGTGCCGCCACGCAAATCGCTTCGTCAACCCGCGTATTCACATCGCAGATGCGAAATTCGAGCGTCGGATACAGATGATGCGGGCGCACGTCCCACCAGATCTTCGATGCATCGGGAATGCTTCGCGTCTTGACCAACGTGTCGGTCAGGTCGGCAAAGTCGCTCCACCCATTCAGGATGCGCGGCACGCCGGTGCGCGGAAAATTCTTGAAAATGATACTGCGGTACGAATGCAGCCCGGTGTTCCGGCCAAACCAGAACGGCGAGCTGGTCGACAGGCAGAGTATGTGCGGCAACACGTATCGCGCAGCATTCAGGCAATCGATGCGGAACTCGGGGTCTTCAATCCCGACGTGCACGTGCGTCCCGAAAATCAGTAGACGATGGGCGAGATCCTGCAGCTCTGCCTTCACGCCAAGATAGCGCTCTTTTGGCGTCATCTCCTGATTCATCCAATTCGAAAACGGATGCGTGCCGGCAGAAGCGATCGTGAGGCCGTGCTGTGCCGCGGCCTTGATGACGAGGCCACGCAACTTGATCAGCTCACTGCGGAGCTCCGCGATCGAAGTGCACACCTTGGTGCCGATCTCCACCTGACACTGGTGCAGTTCGGCCTTGGCGTCCGCCAGCACCGCCCAGTCACTCGACATCAAGGCATCGAATCCGGGCGTGAGATCACGCGTCACCGGATCAATGATCTGATATTCCTCTTCAATTCCCACCGTCAGGCTCGGCCCCCGCATCACGCCTCCCGGCCCCATTGGACCGCAACCTTCGCCACTGCGAGCTCTAGACCCGCCCGGTCTCTGCGGCTGCGCGCCATTCGCTCGACGCACGAATGAAACTGCCGAAGAGGTGCCGCGCATGCGGGTCTGCCATTTCAAACACTTCCGGGTGCCACTGGACGCCAACAAGAAAGCCGTCGTCGCTCCCTTCAACAGCTTCGATCAATCCATCGGGCGCAATCGCTGACACCACCAGCTCGCGACCTAGCGCCTTCACACCTTGATGATGCATGCTGTTCACCGGGACTGATCCGGATTCCATCAGCTGCGCCAGCAGTGTCCCCTCGACCAATTGGACGTCATGCGCCAAGTGATCGCGCTCGAAACCAGCCGTGGGGAAATAGTCGTGCTTGTGAAACGCAGCGTTCTGCGACGCGAGGTCCTGCCAGAGCGATCCGCCCGACGCCACGTTGATGACCTGCAGCCCGCGGCACAAGCCAAGAACCGGTTTCCGATCTTCGATTGCCCAGCGAACGAGCTGCAATTCCACGCGATCGCGGGCGGGGTCGAGATTGCCGCATTCGGGGCGCACGTCTTCGCCGTACTCACGTGGGCTGATGTCGACACCACCCGGAATCAGAATGCCGTCGAGCCGTACATAGATCTCGCGCAACGTGTGGATGTCGTCGTCGAACAACGGAATCATCCACGGCACCGCGCCAACCATCGTGGCCGCGAGGAAATAGCGCTGATTCATGACCCATGACGCGGGAAGTCCCGGAGGAATTCCGTCGATCGAATGGAGCGTTTGAGTCGTGATCCCGATGACCGGGCGATACAGCGTAGACTTCAACGCTCCTCCACGAGAAAAGTCGGTACGTTCGAACCACCACCCGCGGTCACGTTCAATAAAGGATCGGTCGCAATCCGCGTAAGCACACCCGTCATGACCGTACCGTCCACCAGAAAAGGAGCGGTATCAAGCATCCGTTCCCCCAAATGCAGTGCTCCATCCGCATAGGACGGCCAGAGTTCGCTCGGCACGGCCACCCGCTCCTGAACGATATACGGCTCACTCAGCGCGGTCCGGATCGCCGCCTGCCAACTGCTGTCGTCCACCGTCCACCCAAGCACGATCCCCTTTCCACCGTACTCGTCATTGGGCTTGAGAACCATCTGCTCTCGGTTGGCGGCAATGAATGGGATCAGGTCGATCAGGTCGCCACCCCGTTCCGTTTTCCGCTCTTCGACCAACCGGGTCCACGGAACGTGCGCCGCAACGGCCCGTTGTTCGGCGGCACTTAAAAGGTATGCCTGACGCTCGTCACTCACCACGGCCAGCGACGCCTTCTTGTGGAGCATCTTGCAGCGGAACGGATTGACCATGCACACCGCGCCATCCTGCACGGCGCGCACCACGGGCGAATCCAACCCTTCGCGGGTGACCAGTTCGTCGATCAACACGCGCTTGTAGATCAGATTGACGGGCTTGCCCCCAACGGAAAGCACACCGTTCTCGTACGTCGCATCGCGTGGATCTCCAATAAATGCGTCGATGCCAAGGGCGGTAAATTCCTTTTCAAAAAGCACAAACTCGCTTCGAGTCGGGACCTCAGCCCAATCCAGAATGACCACCTTGGGCGATTCGCGTACTCCACGCCACTGATAAAAGGCAGATAGGAGCGCGTGAATGATCGACGGCGCCGCGGGGATCGGGAACACCGCGTGTGACTGGATGAACGCATGCATCGCCGGCAGCGCCATGAACGCGCGGCTGAGCGCGTCGTTGTAGGCGCCACCGGCCGGTGTTTCGGCGTTGAATTCGGTGAATTTGAGCCCTTCTTCGCCTGGCGCGAAAAAGGCATCCAGCCGGGAGGTTGGGCTGGCAGCGGCGAAAGCTGGATCAGCGTGGATCAGGCGCTCTTCCCAGCCCGTGAGCCCGAACTGCGAGCGCAACGCCGAGTCGTTCATCGCAGCACGGCGCACCGATTCGAATGCCGATCCGACCAGTCCGCACGCTCGGCCGATGTGGCGATACTCCCCGATCGACAAAAAGCGCGGTCGAAGCACGCTGCACAAAGCGCGATCTCCAAAGAACAGCCCTTGGCTCCGCAGTTGGCCGTCCATCACTTCAGCCGACGCTTCGGCGGTGTTGCCCTGTTCCAACCCGTGGTGGTAGCGCGTGATCGCCGACGACGTCATCACCCTGTTCCCGGTCAACGCGGTCCGATGACCGGGCCGTTCATCGGCGCCGGACGCGGCGCAGTCGCCAGCTTGATTGCGAGATCGGCCATGTTTTCCACCACCCATTCGAAGTAAGCCGGAGTGAGGGAGTTGATGTCCATGTCCGGCGCCGGGTTCATGAAATCGATGGCGTAGGGAATGCCGTCCCTCACCGCGAATTCCACGGTGTTCATGTCGTAACCGAGATTCTGGCAAAGGGTGATGGCATCC
This sequence comes from Gemmatimonadaceae bacterium, assembly GCA_043753735.1. Classification (GTDB taxonomy): domain Bacteria; phylum Gemmatimonadota; class Gemmatimonadetes; order Gemmatimonadales; family Gemmatimonadaceae; genus Gemmatimonas. The sequence goes on along the minus strand of JAYUWD010000501.1, from coordinate 5,434 downwards.
TTCACGCACCGGGCTTCAAGCTCTGGAGAGAGATACCCCGCGTCCGGGATGTAGCGGCGCTGGCCCGGATCGTACGGCATCGGCAACACCTTTTCGCGGCCGAGCACCATGCAGCGCACATACTGATCCCACTTGATGAACTCCTGGACCACCATCGTCAGGAGCCCGCTGGTGTTGTAATGCGTCAGCAGATCTTCCATCGACTGGCAGATGTAGACATCGCGCCACCCGCCGCCATGGGCATCTTTGAGTACGCATGGGAAGCCGATGTGTTCGGCGACGCCTTGCCAATCAAGCGGATAGGAAAGGTTGCGCAGCGATTCGGAGTGGGAGATCCCGGGGATGTAGTCCTTGTTCGGCAGGACCATCGTCTTGGGGTGGGCGACGCCTTGCTGGATGGCCATCGTCGCGTCGTAAAACTTGTCGTCGGCCGACCACATAAAGGGGTTGTTGACGACGGTCACGCCCATCCGGGTCGCATGCTTCAGGAAGGTTCGGTAAAACCCAACCTCGTGTGAAATGCGGTCGATGATAAGGGTGTAAGGGACAGGCTGCGCCATCTTCGTGGCGTCCAGTTTTATGTAGTCGGCCACCACCCCCGCCTGTCGCCTGGCGACGGCGTCAATGAATGCCGGCGGGAATGACCATTCGCGGCCTACAAGCAATCCGATGCGCGGTTCGATCGCCAATCTCAACTCCAGAAAGAGGTGCGTGTTGCGCTCGACAGAGAATGACGAATCGGAGCGGCTGCCGCTACGGGCAAATCTCAGCGCAAACAGTCGAATTTGACCGTCATTAGCGCTCCCGTTTGACGACGACGATGTGTTAGCAAACCACACAAGAGCATAAATGTGATCTTGTGTGATGTGGACAAAATGATCAATCCCCACCCTAAACAGGCCGGGGTCACGGAACCTCTTTTCCACACTGACGAGATTCGCAGCCTACGACAGCACGCCACTTTACCTACTTTTCCACATCAATTCCAACGTCTATCAACATGAGTGTCAACAACTTACCCTGGACAGCTCGTATTGCGTGGACACCGGGATCGTCGTAACATCACCCCCCGTCCCGTAACTGCGGTTACGTCTGCTCACGTTTATTCCTTCGCCGTCAGCCCGATCATGAACGTCGTCGCCTGCCAAGCCCCAATCGGCGTCCTCGAGCCCGCCCCCCTCACATCCTTGCCCCTTGGTTTGGATGATGTGGAAATGCGATTGGAGGCGTTTTGGAGCGCCGATGACTCATATTTTGTCCGCGCTGCATCGGCTGAGGGCGGAGAGTCGTGGTTCCAGATCGAGGCGGAGCCGGTCATGGATGTTGGCGACGATGCGACCCGCCGGGCGATGAACGCGCTGCTATCCAACGTGACCCCGATTGGCGGGGGGCACATTCCATTCCCCGTCGGCACGTCGGGTCGAACCGTCTTTCGTGTCTGGCGTGCGGGCGGCGCGGACAGGACTGGACGGACTAGAATCCTGGGAGTTCGAGCTGCGCGGTCACGCCGCCGGCCAGCGTAACGCCGGCTGCCTGTAGCCACGCCAGGAGGAGATCGTGCCCGTGATCGCCAGCCAAAGCGGAGCGCGCCGCGCTCAGATGCAGTTTGAACTCAGCCGAAACGTCGGGAAGCGTGCGTCGCAGCACTGCGACCGTGAGCAACTCGGTGGCATCGGCGAGGTGTCGAATGGCGAATTCCGTCATGCGGGCGCGAAGTGCGGCCGCATTCAGGACGGGTCCGTCGCCCGGCACTTCGTGATCCCCTCGTCGTTCGCGGAAGGCTGCCAGTCGGCTTCGCGTGGCCGTGAGGGCCGCAAGCTCGTCGTTGGCTTGGCCGGCAAGATCCGCGACTGGTGCACCGATCAATCCCAGCCACGCGAGCCAAAGCGTGCCGCGGGCGTACGGTTCCCAAGGCTGCTCATCCAGATGCTGTGCCGCGTGGTGCACGGCCTCGTTGACGCCTGTACGAACATCCCACCAGCGCACATAGCTCTCGGTCTGGCGGGATACGACGGCGAGCGCACCAAGCCGGAGCGCCCACTTCACGGCGGACTCTCCATCGTCGATGGGAGGGCGGAGCGCGGCCGTGCAACGGAACGCCCGGGCAGCCCCCAGCGCGAGCACAGCCTGCGCGAGATCGCGACTGGCGTTGGCAACCGGCTGCACGGCGGCCTCAAGCTGGCTCAGCGCGGCAAGCTCATACGCAGTACCGAGCAGGGCGAGGCCATCAGCAATAGGCTCGCCGAGCCCGTCGCCGGGCACCAAGGACGCTGCATCGGCACGCTCGAGCAGGAGAGTGCGCCGCTCCACCGGGATCGCGGAGACGGCCCAGTGCTCGTCGAGCGTAGCTTTGGCCAAAGTGGCGAGCTCGCGTGCGGCGGGGTCCCGCTCAGTTGCCGGGGCGAGGACGTGCATACAGGCGCCTCCTCAAGAGGGCTCGTTCCTTTTGGCTCCTGGCGCAGCCCGAGTTGGCAGCGCGCGGAACCCTACTTTGGCCTCCGGGTGCGACGACCGGTGCAACGATCGTAGCGAACCGTCAGCGGGTCCTGCTGATCCTCAGACTGGAAAAGAAGCTACACCAAGTGGTTACGGCCGCATGCGCATCAACACTATCCCCCGTCGCATTTATGTAACAGACCAGCGCCTGTCAAGGTCCGACAGGCGCGTTGCCGGAGAATACCTGGTGGGATTCGAGTCATCACGCGCCGCGCGTCGGCGTCTTGCCGCTGTCGCTGCAACCAACGATCGCGTACAAGAAGCACTTTCGCCGTCGGCGTTCCCGGGGTTGTTCGGGCTGGAATCTTCGGCACGATTTGTCGAGCACGCGAGCGTTCGGCACTCCGAACCGACAGTGCACGCCAGTGCGCCAAACGCCCTGGCCAGACAATTGGAGTCGTTGGCGCGGGACATCGTTGCAACGCCAGGGGCTGGGGGCGCATTGCTTGCGGCCTATGCGGCGCAGGCGCGCGCACTGTTACTTGTAGTTGAAGCCGCGCGCCGTGGTGGGCAGGCTCCTCTGCCCCAAGCGGTACTCGCGGCTGCTCAGAAAGCTCTCGAAACACCAGCGCAATTGGCCGGACTCGTCTGATCAAGCCGCGGTGGTCGTATCGAGCCACCACCGACGGAGCAATGACATGAAGATGTGGCACAGCAGTCGGCGCAGACGCATTCTGCTCTGCGCCTTGAGTGTGGCCACTGCGTTCCCGCTAGTAGCGGCCGACGCTCAGGACGAAACAGCCAGGATCGCGTGGCAGCAAGCTCGGCGCCTCGCCGTTGCCGGCTTGGCCGATTCGGCTTTGGCCGAATACGCTAGAGCTGGCGCCGCGGCCAAGGCCATCGGCGACCAAGCGATCGGCACTGCGGTACAGCGCGGCGTCGCCGACGTCTATCTCGTCTACCGCGGGTGCGCGGATAGCGCGCAGCGAATGCTCACAGACGCAGCCGCGACTGCTGCGACCGGAGACCGCAGCGCGGCCGATGCCTTGGTGCGTTTGCTGGCGGCACGAGGAAACGTCACCCTCGCCCGCGCTTCGCTGGTGAAGGCCTACGACGACGTACCCTCCGTCGGCCGCCTGATCATGCGCGAGAGCGTCACTTTTCTTCAGGGTATGGCAGCAATCGAGCGGTACAGCGGACACGAAGCCGCGGCAATGTCAAATCTTTCCTCCGCTTTGCAGATCGCGACGAGGCTTCACGAAGGCGATGCGGCCGGTCCCGAGACCCACGCGATTGGGTCGGTCACCGCCGAGAACGTGTGGGTGATGTTGGACATCGCTCAACTTCGGTTGCACGCCAAGAGCGCAGGCATCGCGTCTGCACGCGAAGGCACCAGGATGATGGAGCAGCTCGTTGTAGCGTGGCCGACGGTTTCCGATACTGATCGGATGGTCGCGCGATTCCCGGTCTCGCGACTTGCGGATCGGCTCGAGATTCGGGCTATCGGGTGCGCCAAAAGCGGTGCTCCGTGCCCTGCCCCCAAACCGCCCAAATGTTGACCCTGACCGCTGTCACGTCGCGCGCTGATTGCGCGCGCTGATTCACACTCGGTCGGAGTAGCGGTCCTTTGCGTTAAAGGTCACGACCTCGATCGGCGCGTTGTCATTTCCGCTGTACACGTTTTCACGGAGCCAGCGAGTCTCCGCTTCCGTTTCCGCCGGAGACCGGTCGATGAACCACGTCTTCTGAGCGTCGTTCCAGCGATAGCCGCGACCTTTCAATGCGTCTTTCGTATCGAACGGTGACTTTCGCGCCCACACGCGACTCGTTTTCCGACGCGCATTTTCCAGCAGGAACGACATCGGAGGGCGCGAGTCTGCTGTGCGAGGGTGGGCGAGCAGATGGATTGTCGCGAGGCAATCGTCAACCGCGCGATGCCCGTCGTGAAAGACATGGCAGATTTCGTACAGCAGATACGACAGCTTCACACTTGTCGTACCAAAGTGGCGCCAAGGCACGTCATCGCGTGTGCAGGCCCAATGCTTGGCCGCAAACGCCGGGAGCCGTCGCTCGACGATGCGTCGATCAAAGCCCGAGTTGTGCGCCACGATCAGCACTGCTTCTTCCAGTACCGACAAGACGCGCGCATCATCAATGCGATGACCGCGCACCATGTCGTCGGTGATACCCGTCAACGATTGGACATCGGCCGGTATCGGGCGTCCCGGATCTTCGAAGTAGCTGATTGGTTCCAGCACGTCGAACACGTCGCCGTTGGTGTCAAACAGAAATGGGACGGCGCCGAATTCGATGATGGAATCACGTGCCGTGTCCAACCCGGTCGTTTCAAGGTCGACGAGCAGCGCCAATTTCAACTCGCCGACTGGCTCCGTGAGTGTGTAACGCGCGGAGGGGCGCAATCGGCGGACGACGCGATAATCGCCGGTCGCTGTCAGTGCCTCAGCCATTTGCTCGGGATTCATATGCGGAGTATACTGACCAACATGGCACGCCACGAGACCAGGAAACTCTCCACAGCATTGTTCATTTCTACGCTCGCGCTGCTGACTGCGTGCGCGCGCGGCGCCCACACGCCCTCGTCGGATGCTGGCAGCGCCCGCGGTGCGCCGCTTCAAGCTGGTGCAGTGCCAACGCGCATGTATGCGGGCGGTGCGCAATGCCTTGGACGACCGAGGATGCTGGTGCATAGCTACAACGCTGACTTCTACATTCTGCGACAGCCGGCGTGCACGAACTACGAGAAGCCGTTTCTCTATCTGATCTTCGGGTCGCGTCGCGCACTTCTCCTCGATACCGGTGCCGGGGGACTGGATGTCGCGGCGTCGGTCGATAGCGTTGTGCAGGCATGGCGTGCGCGACATGCCCAGCGTCCGATCGAACTCGTGGTCGCCCACAGCCACGCCCACGGCGACCATGTCGCCGGTGATTCGCTCTTTCGTGGCAAGCCAAACGTAGCGCTGGTGGGTCGGGATACGTC
>JAYUWD010000500.1:0-2988 GCA_043753735.1 Gemmatimonadaceae bacterium | reverse complement strand
GGGCTACTTTGATGATCTGCGCCAGACTCGCCGACTCCAGCGCGTCGGGCAGGCACTGATCGGTGATGATCGACAGGCCGAGTACGCGCATACCACCGTGGCGCGCAACGATCACTTCCGGCACAGTCGACATGCCGACGACATCCGCACCAACCGCGCGCAAAAAACGATACTCGGCGCGCGTTTCGAGATTGGGCCCCTGCACCGCTGCGTAAATCCCCTCGCGCAACGTGATGCCATTCGCGACCGCAACTTCGCGCGCGAGGACGCGGAGCGACGAATCGTATGGCTCGCTCATGTCGGGAAAGCGCGGGCCCAGCGCATCATCATTGGGCCCGATGAGCGGATTGTCGCCCAACAGGTTGATGTGATCGGCGATGAGCATCAGATCACCGGCAGCCCACAGCGGGTGCATGCCGCCGCATGCATTGCTGACGATCAGCGTTTCGGCACCTAACGCGCGCAACACTCGCACCGGGTACGTGACCTGTTGCAGCGTATAACCTTCGTAGCGGTGAAAACGCCCCTGCATGGCGACAACGGTGCGCCCGGCCAGCGTGCCGCAAAGCAAACGACCCTTGTGCGACTCGACGGTCGACAGCGGAAAGTTGGGCAGATCGCTGTAGCCGATTATGGTCTCGATCTCGATCTCGTCGGCAAGCGCGCCCAGTCCTGTGCCGAGGATGATCGCGGCGTCGACGGGCTTGTTGAAACGCGCGCGTATCGCCTGCGCACACGCTTCGATGCGTTCACGCGCATGCAGCCCCAGTGCCGGATGCGCGAGGCCGACCGCCTTGTGCTCCTGCGTGTACTGAAGCTGGGGAAACGTTTCCGGCTGTTTCAATTTTCCTCCACCACATCCAACCACGACGGCGTCGGCGCAGCACCGCGCGGCGGCAGCTCCCCCAACTCCTGCATCAGGTCGGGCGCTTCGCGGGTCTCACGCAATGGCACGGAGTTGGGCGTGTTGCGCCCGTTGTCTCGGCCCGCGTCGCGCGACGGCTCGCGGACCTGACCAAACGCCGGAATGGGTTCTTCTTCGGCGGCGTGCAGTTCAGTGAGCTGGCGTTCGAGGTGATGCCGCAGTTGCGCGAGATAGCTGCGTCGGGCGCGCCAGAGCTGCTGCAACTCTTCTTCAGCGCGGCGCACATCTTCACGAACCTTCTGCACCGCCTGCGCCGCTTCAGCCTGCGCTTCGCGCACGATGAGCTGTGCTTCGCGCTCGGCCTGCTGCCGAATCTCTCCACGCAGCTGCTGCGCACTCACCAGCGCTTCATTGAGCGCCTTGTCGCGGTCGCGGAACGCCTTCAGCTGCTCGTGGAAATTGCGTGCCTTGGCCTCGAGCTCCTGATTAACGCGCGCCAGACGCTCCAGCTCCTCGGCGATCTGGTCGCGGAACTGGTCGACGCGCGCGCGGTCATAGCCACGCAGCGCGTTGCCGAAGTCGTAGCGCCGGACATCAAGCGCGGTCAGATGGAAGGCGTCGTCCGTCATGCAAACTCCCGAAAATGGCGGCGGCGAACAGGGGGCAGAAACAGCATGGGCAACTTAACCGAGTGCAGCGTGCAGTCCCGCAAGATTTTGCGCCCCCCGCACTACGACCGATCGCCGAACAGGATGGTGCCAAGTCGGACATGCGTCGCCCCTTCCTCGACGGCAAGCTCGTAATCACCCGACATGCCCATGCTCAGGATCGTGGCCGGATGACCTGCCGCGCGCAGCTGCGCCAGAACCTCGCGAGTGCCGATGAATACCGAACGCAACACCGATTCCGATGCATCGAACGGCGCCATCGTCATCGCACCCATCACCCGCAAATGGGGCAAAGCACGGAGCCGGTCCGCCACCGCCGGGATTTCCGCCGCCGCGAAGCCGTATTTCGTGGCCTCCTGACTCACATTCACCTGCACCAGGACATCGAGCGTGCGCCCCGCCGCTCCCGCTGCCACCGAGAGCGATTCGGCCAACCTCTCGCTGTCGAGGCTGTGCACGAGCGCAAAATTCACCGCGGGCCGCGCCTTGTTGCGTTGCAGGTGACCAATGAGATGCCAGCGAACGGGAACGGACACGTTCGCCATCTTGCTTTCGGCCTCCTGCACCTTGTTCTCGCCAACATCCGCGACCCCTGCCTTCCAGGCCGCCACCACTGCTTCCGGCCCGTGGGTTTTCGTCACCGCGATCAGCGTGACTTCCTGTTGACGACCGCCTCGGGCACGCGCCAGCGCGATACGATCCCGCACCTCGGCAACCCGTTCGCCTACACGCGCTTCGTAGGCGTTCTGGCTATCGGTGAAACGTTCGGAAATCGCCATGGGCCGTAAGGTTAGACACCCCCACAAGCGGACACAAGTAACGGGTCTGCGAGTGTGATAATACGTGTGCAGCGCAGCAACAGCTGGAGCTGCGCGGCTGCCCCGTCGCTGCCGAGCGGAAGAGCATTAAGTGAGGATGGGGGCACTTTGTCGCGCGCGCGCGCCAGCGCGGGGAGGTCGAGCCCGACGCTCATCGCGACAAGCTGCGCGGACGGCGCATACACCAATCCCTGCAGAGCCCATCCGACAGTTGGATCCAGCAAGTTGCGATCATCCGGCGACAGGAGCGCGCTCACCCGAACCTCACGCCTCGCGGCTAGCGCCTGACGCATGACTTCGCGCAGCAATGGAGCAAGCCGGGGGCGTGGCGCAACCAGGGAATCGGCCAGCAATCGCGGGCGATCGGTGAGTTCCTCGCGATACCATTGAACGCCCAGCAACGGCACCGTCACCACGGTCACGTCCGTTCGATAATCCTCGACCTGCTGCAGATACCAAAGTGGAAACGTGTCGTTGTCCCCGGCGCTCACCAGCACGCCGCCCATCGGCACGGCATCGAGCAGCAGATGGCCGTAAAGGCGCGGCAGCGACGCCAGCGGCTCGCGCGTGCGATCCATCACTGCGGAGTTGGCCAGGAGCGGCACGGCAGCGAGTGCCAACGCAGCCGCTGCGAACG
>JAYUWD010000499.1:0-9131 GCA_043753735.1 Gemmatimonadaceae bacterium | reverse complement strand
GGATCGTTTGGGTCGTAAACGATGCCAAACTTGGTCGCGATGATTGCCTTGTCCCGGCGATCCGCGATAGCGCGCCCCACCAACACTTCATTCGTGTGCGGCCCGTAGATATCGGCCGTGTCGAGCAGAGTGATGCCCATCTCGAGGGCGTGGTGAATCACCCGAATGCCGTTTGCATCACTCCGATCCTCCGCCCGCCCATAAAATGCGGACATGCCCATGCACCCCAGTCCGAGCGCGGAAACGCGAAGCCCCTGCCGTCCGAGCGCACGCGCGGGAATTGTTGGCATTGTCTACTCCTTTGATTGAGGAAACGTGGGTGTCACGCCGAGGTTGTGAAGGAGGAACGCGTAGCTGTCCGCCGATTCGTCAATGTTCTTGGCCAACGACGAACTCCCGTGTCCAGACTGTTTCTCGATACGAATGATCACCGGATTCGGGCCCCGATGCGACGCCTGCAGCTGCGCCGCGTACTTGAACGAATGCGCGGGCACGACGCGATCGTCGTGATCGGCGGTGCTGATCAGTGTCGCCGCGTACGCTGTGCCCGAGCGAAGGTTGTGCAGCGGGGAGTACGGATGGAGATACGAGAAGCCTTCGGGATCATCGCTCGTTCCGTAGTCCGCAATCCAATTCCAGCCGATGGTGAACTTGTGAAATCGAAGCATGTCCATCACGCCAACCGCGGGCAACGCAACCTTGAACAGATCCGGACGCTGATTCATCACGGCGCCAACGAGTAACCCGCCATTGGACCCGCCTTGCATCGCCAGTTTCGCGCTCGATGTGTAGCCCTCGGCGATCAACCACTCGGCGATCGCAATGAAGTCGTCGAAGACATTCTGCTTCTGTTCCTTCATCCCGGCCTTGTGCCAGTTTTCGCCGTACTCACCGCCGCCACGCAAGTTGGTTTGGACGTACACGCCCCCTTGCTCCAGAAACGCCATGCGCAACGCACTGAATGCTGGCGGAAGCGAAATGTTGAAGCCGCCGTAGCCGTACATCAGCGTCGGATTGCGGCCATCGCGGACAAGTTCTTTTTTCGCCGTGATGAATGCCGGAACGCGAGTGCCGTCCTTGCTGGGCACAAAAACCTGTGTCGTCTCGAACTGGGTCGGGTCAAACGGCAAGTCCTGCTCACGAAAAATCGTACTCGTTCCAGACGCAATGTCGTAGCGATACACGGTCGGTGGCGCAGTGAATGACGTGAACGTATAGAACACGGACGTTACGTCACGCTCGCCGTGAAAGCCAACCGCCGAACCCAGCCCTGGCAGCGCGATCTCGCGCTCCGCCACGCCCGTCAAATCGAAAACGTGCGCGCGCGTGGTGACATCCTTCAAGTACGTCGCGAAGAGCCGACCGCCAGCCGTCGTCACACCATCCAGCGGTTCGTCGCGTTGTGCGAGGATTGTAACCCAGTTCGCTTCCGCCGCGTTGGCGGGGTCAAGCAGCACCACCCGGCGATTGGGCGCGTGGCGATTGGTGAGCACCAGCAGCTTGTCGCCGATGTTGCCGATCACCGCCATTTCGTCTTCGAAGGTGTGCCACACTGGCCGAAAATCTGTCTCGTTCTTTGAGAGATCGAGCACCGACAGCGCGTTGCCGTCCTGACCGTTGCCGCGATCGGAGACGTAAAGCACCGCGAAGCGTTCGTCTTCCGTCGTCGAGACATAGTGAAACCGTTGTGGGTTTGCACTGTCGCGATGGACCAACCGATCCTCCGCCTGTGGCGTACCGACCGTGTGGTAATAGACCTGGTGATCCTCGTTCTTCGATGAAAATGCGGCCTCGGAGACTTCCGGTGCGGGGTAGCGACTGTAGAAAAAGCCGCTGCCTGCCCACGCGAGGTCAGACGCTTTCACCCACTCAACGCGATCCGACAGGTCGGCGCGCGTATAAAGATCCATCACCCGGATCTCCTGCCAATCCGAGCCCGCCACGCTGAGCATGTACGCAATCCGGGCGGCCGCGAGGTCAATGGTCACGCCGGTTATACGTGTCGTGCCGTCTGCGGACATGGTGTTCGGGTCGAGCAAAAGCTGCGGCACGCCGTTTTCACCGTCCTGCAGGTAGTACACGGCCTGGTTCTGAAGGCCATCGTTTCTGGTGAAGATGAACCACTGCTTTTTCTGGGTAGGTGCCGAGATTCTGGGGTAGTTCACCAGCGCTGTCAGCCGCGCATGCAGCGCGTCGCGGAAGGAAATCTGCGACAGGTAGTCGAACGTCACCCGATTCTGAGCTTCAACCCATGCTGTGGTCTCGGTCGACGTATCGTCTTCGAGCCAGCGGTATGGATCGGCGACCGGTGTGCCATGGTAGTCGTCAACCTGCTCGACGATCCGCGTGGTCGGGTAAATCAGCGCAGAGGGATTCGGCGCAGCGGCCGGAGTCGAGGCGGGGGCGATGTTGGCAGTCACATACATAGCTTAGTGGTGTGGTACGGTGGACGCCCACCGCCCCTCTGGCCACGTGGAAGCCTCTGCGGGGGTAGCGCTCCGGGATGAAGGCTGTCTATCTTTTAAAGCTGCCCGGCAAACGCTGGCGGAATTGTTGTATCTGTTGAACGTCTCGTCGCAGGCGCGCTTAAGCGCTCCTGCGAAGGTGGCGATGCTGTGTCGACAACGGACGGGGGACTTCGCTCCCGCACCACGCCACAGCCTCTCGCAACGGTCGTACGTAAGGCGGCAGAGTTCGCTCGCCGTCTCGTCGCCGAATCCGCAGCACCCTGACCGGGCCAATTCGTCGGCCCCGGAGTTGAGATATGCATCCGTTCATGGAAACGCAGAAGGAATGGCTCAAGGAAAACATCCCGCCGTTCCGCCCAGGTGACACGGTCCGCGTGAATGTGCGCGTCAAGGAAGGCGAGAAGGAGCGGGTCCAGGCGTTTGAAGGAATCTGCATCGCCCGCAAGCACGGCGGTGTCAGCGAGACGTTCACCGTCCGCAAGATTTCCAACGGCGTCGGTGTCGAGCGCATCTTCCCGCTGCATAGCCCGATGATCGGTGAAATCGTTGTCGTGCGCCGCGGTGTCGTGCGTCGCGCGAAGCTGTACTACCTGCGCGACGTGACGGGCAAAGCGGCCCGCATCAAGGAACGCAAGGTCGTCCGCACTCCCAAAGCGTCGTAGCGTCAAGGCAACAACGCACCAGCGATACACTGCTCACCCGCGGGTCGCCACATGGGACGTTGGAGTGCGATCGAGCGGACGGCGCGCCTGCAGTATGGGCCATTGCTCGCTGGTGTAGACGAAGTCGGACGGGGCCCCCTCGCGGGCCCCGTTGTCGCATGCGCCATCGTCATGCCCCCCGACACGCGCGCAATATCGGGCGTCGACGACTCGAAAAAGCTCGACGCCCGAACGCGCGAGCAGTTGTCGGCGCGCATCCTTGATCAAGCGCTGGCTGTAGCACTCGGCGCGGCGTCTGCGCGCGAGGTCGACCGCATCAACATTTATCACGCCACCGTACTGGCGATGCGGCGTGCGCTCTGGCGTGTTGACACGCGTCTGGGCACTGCACCCCATCACGTGCTCGTCGATGGCAACCCGTTGCGAACATTGGGCGTCGTGCACACTGCGGTTGTGAAAGGCGATGCGAAGTGCTACGCGATCGCTTGCGCGTCCATCGTCGCCAAGGTGACGCGCGACCGTTTGATGAAAGCGCTTGCGGCGCGTTACGCCGTGTACGGGTGGGAACGCAATGCAGGGTATGGCACGCCGATCCACATGCGGGCACTGGCGGCGCACGGACTCACTCCACATCATCGGCGACGCTTCTGTCTCGGGGTGCAGGTGTCCTTGCAACTCGATGATGCTGCGCAGTCCCATGACCTGTCCGCGACTGCCGACGACGATATGACTGAAGACATTCTTTCCCAAGTGCACGCATGAGCAACCCGAACGCTCCCGTGTTTCTGCCTGATCTGCTGAACGGCCAGGTTGCGCTCATCACTGGTGGAGGAACCGGCATCGGCTTCGGTGTTGCCGAGCTGTTGGCGAACCTTGGTGCAGCGGTCGTACTTGCCAGTCGCAAGGCTGAGCATCTCGACAGTGCCTGTGCCGCCATCACAGCAGCTGGGGGCAAAGCGAGCTCAATACAGCTTGACGTGCGCGACCCGGAAAAGGTCAAGGAAGCGGTCGACAGCGTCGCCCAGAAGCACGGGCGTCTCGATCTTCTGGTGAACAACGCAGCGGGAAATTTTTACGCGCCGAGTGCAACACTTTCGCCGAACGCTTGGCGGAGCGTGTTGGAGATCGACTTGTTCGGAACATTCTATTGCTCGCAGGCCGTGTATCCGATCATGTCACAACAGGGCGGCGGGCGCATCGTCAGCATTTCAATGACATTGCACTATCGTGGCTGGCCTTTGATGGCACATGCGACGGCGGCCAAAGCCGGGGTGGATGCGCTCACGCGCACGCTCGCGATGGAGTGGGCACCACAACGCATTCGTTTGAATGCGATCGCACCGGGACCCATTCCAACGGAAGGTGTGAAAAAGGCATTCATGCCACCGGCAAACAGTGGTGTCGCTGACGTGTTTGCCGTTGCCGACCGCAAGATGGCTGAGTATGCGGAAAAGAGTATCCCACTCGGCAGATGGGGTTCGCCGCGCGATATCGCCAACATGGTTGCATTCCTCGCATCACCGGCGGGTGACTGGATCACCGGCGCGATTTTTGTGGTCGATGGCGGCGAATGGTTGGCAAAACCGTCGATGTAATACGCATGTCGTGATTGCAATCACGTCGTCGTGCAATTGATTTTTATGCGCGTGATTGGGGTCACGCCTCCGCTTCGCTTCCATGTACAGCTTCTGTTGGTGGCTCGCTTCGTGCACCACTGATACAGCATCCTTCCAGACGTGCTCACTGCGCGTTGAAGAAGGCTTGACGACCCCATGGAACATCGGAGGACGACATGAGAAAGTTTGAGTTTGTGGCACTCGCGGCCGTTGCCGCGACGACATTCAGCGCTTGTGCCAGCAAGGGATTTGTTCGTCGTGGTCTCGACGAGCAGCGTGTTGCGCTGAGCCAAGAGCGTGGAGAGCGCGTTGCGGGTGACAGTGCAGGTCGTGCTGACCTTGCTACAACCCGTGCCGAGCTTGCATCGTTGCGCAGCGACTTAGGGGCGTTGCGGACGGAATTCGGAACCAAGATTTCCGCAATGGAAGGGCAGGTGACATTTGCGATGCCCGTGCATTTCGATTTTGACGCGGCGGCCGTACGTCAGCAGGATGAGGCTGCTTTGTCCAAATTCGCGCAGGTTGCGCAAGCGCATTACAAGGGTGCGTTGATTACGGTCGAAGGGTTTGCCGACCCCGCCGGCGGTGCAGCGTACAATCTCAGGTTATCCCGAAGCCGTGCGGATGCCGTGCGCGACTTCCTGCTTACGAAGGGGTTCGACGCAGGAAACATTCGTACGGTTGGTTACGGCGAGGCTCGGCTGGTGCGCCCGGGTGCTAAAAGGGGCGAAACTGGTGCAGAACTCAATCGTCGCGTGACATTCGTGATCGAGAATGCTTCGACGACGGCAACCGTCGCGGCTCTTTCGATGAGGTAATGCGTCGGCCGGTTCATCCGGCCGCTCGCTTCTTCCATAGTGTGTAACCTTGGTGGCCGATTTCCGTACGGGATCGGTCACCTTCGCATTCCAGCGGGGTTATTATTGAAGAGTATTTTCCGCGCGGGTCCCGTTTCGCTGACTGTGCCATTCAACTCTTTCAGGCCGCTCCCGCGCGGCACGCGGCGCCGCGGCTGCGTCCCTGAGCTTGTTGCTTGGCGTTCAAAGCCGCATGCACTCAACCGCTACGTTCGTCGATAGACTCGTCCAGCCGGAAGAAACGCTGCCGGCGGTGGACATCGGCCACGATCCGCTGCCGCCGATCTTGCGCCCCGATGCGAAGCTCGGCGTTCTCGATATCACCGAATGGTTTGGCAGCACCAGCGGCGGGATCCGCACATATCTGCTGCAAAAAGCGCTGTACGTCGCAGCGCGTCCATGGTTGCGGCAGGTTTTAACCGTGCCAGGTTCGCGCGACGCGATCACTGAAGAAGACGGTGTGAGAATGTATCGACTGCAGGGGCCACCGATTCCGCGGCAGAAGCCTTACCGCTTCATGCTCGCAACGCGAAGTGTCGCGAAAATCGTGCGGCACGAGCGCCCTGACATCATCGAGATCGGCAGCCCGTTCATCGTGCCCTGGATCGTGCGTCACGCGACCAAAAATCTCGATGTTCCGTTGATCTGTTTCTACCACTCCAATCTGCCGCGCATGTTCGCGCCGCGCGCGGGCAGCAACGGTCCTGCACGTCGCGCCGTGTATCGTGCATCGTGGCACTACATGCGACGTCTCGATCGGCTGTTCCCGCTCACCGTGGTAACGTCGGCGTTCTCGGCAAACGATCTCGCGCGAGAGGGGATCACCCGCATTGCCAAGGTGCCGCTCGGTGTCGACCTCGAACGGTTCACTCCACGCCGTCGTGAATTTGCAGCGGAGACGCGCCGGAAGCATGGCATGCCGGACGGGCCCTTGGCCGGATTCGTTGGGCGATTCGCGAGTGAGAAGGAGTTGGATGTCGTGCTCGACGCGTGGGGCGAAGTCGAGCGTCGCACTGGTGCCCGCTTGGTTCTCGTCGGCACCGGGCCGCTGGAGTCGATGTTGCGCGCGCACAAGTACGGACCGCGTGTAACGTTCCTTCCATTCGAGGCCGACCGCGAAGTGTTGGCCAACATGCTGGCGGCATTCGATGTGTACATTGCGCCGGGCAGCATCGAAACATTCGGTCTGTCATCGCTTGAAGCGCTGGCGAGTGGAACGCCGGTGTTATCAGCCGACCAGGGCGGCGTGTCGGAGCAGGTCGCGGCGAGCGGTGCGGGGCGCACGTTCGAGTCGGGAATTTCGGCCTCGCTGGCGCAAGAAGCGATCACGCTCTTTTCGCAGGATCTCGACGCGCTGGGCCGCATGGGGCGGATATACGCCGAAACCGAGCACTCGTGGGACACGGTATTCGATCGGCTGTTCCAGGTGTATCGCGATGTCCTCCGGCGCTGAGTCGCCGGTTGGCGAGGGGTTGCTGGTGTCGATCCACGATGTCACTCCCGCGCTCGAGACATCAGTGCGTCGTCTTTGGTCGTTGTGTCGCGAGCATGGAGTAACGCCAGCGTTACTAGTCGTTCCCGACTGGCATGGCGAATGGCCCCTGGAGCGGCACGATACCTTCATGACGTGGGTGCGACAGTGTGCGACGGATGGCGCGGAAGTATTTCTGCATGGTGAGCGCCATGACGAAGTCGGATTGCCTCGATCGTTTGGCGACGAGCTACGTGCCGCGGGGCGTACGGCCAAAGAAGGGGAATTCCTGACCCTTGGTCGTGCGGCAGCAGCGGCGCGCATTGCCCGCGGGCTCGTGCGTTTGCGCGCGCTGGGACTTTCGCCGATCGGGTTTGTTCCGCCCGCGTGGCTCGCGCGGGAAGCGACGTTTGACGTGGTGCGGGAAGCCGGATTGCGCGTGAGCGAAGACGCAGGAGGGGTGCGCGTTCACAGCCGCGGGGTGCGCCTGCATGCCCCCGCGCTGCGATGGAGCGGACGCACTACGATGCGCGCATGGGGGTCGCGACTGACTGCAGCCGTACGTTGGCGCACGCAGCGCGCAGCGCCCTTTGTGCGACTGGCGCTGCATCCGCAGGATCTTGCGCATCCCGTGACGGCGGCGTCGGTGGAGCAGGAAGTGGCGCGTTGGGTGCGGGCACGTCGCGTCGTGCAATACGCGCAGCTGTGAGTGGCTCAGTGAGCGATCGGTCGAAGAACGAATCGGGAGAACGTGCTATCGATGCAGGCGCGTTACGCCTCGCCGTCTTCAGCGACACGTATCCGCCGCAGGTGAATGGGGTTGCGCGCACGCTGGAGCGACTAGTGCGCGCGGTCGAGGAGCGTGGCGGCATGGCGCGTGTATTCACCGTGGACGATCCTGAGGCGGCCCCGCTCGACACTGTCGAACGCTATCCGAGCGTTCCATTCTGGGCGTACAAGCAGCTCCGCATGGCGTGGCCAAGTCAGTCACGTGTGAACAAATCGGTGGCCGAATTTCGTCCGACGTTGGTGCATGCCGCGACGGAGTTTGGCGTCGGCATGTCAGGACGTCGCGCCGCTCGTTCGCTCGGTGTGCCATTCGTATCGTCATACCACACGAGCTTCGCCGCGTACGCGCGGTTCTACAAACTCGGTCTCCTGGCGCAACCGGGGTGGACATTCCTGCGCTGGTTCCACAACATCGGATTGCGCACGTATTGCCCAACGCAATCGATCGTCGATGAAGTGAACGCGCAAGGCTTCACCAACACGACGGTGTGGTCGCGCGGCGTAGACAGCCAACGGTTCTCTCCCCGCTATCGATCGGCCGAACTGCGCGCTCGCATCGGTGCGACGGAGGACACGTTGGTCGTGAGCTACGTCGGACGAGTCGCGGCCGAGAAGGGGCTTGATGTGGCGATGCAGGCATTGCGGATCGCGAACGAAGCGCGCCCTGGTCGGCTCAAGTTCATCGGCGTCGGTGACGGGCCTTATGAACCCGAGCTTCATCGGTTGGCGCCGGTGGGGAGCTGGTTACCGGGGAAGCTGCTGGGTGACGCGCTGAGCGAGGCGTTTGCGTCGGGCGATGTGTTTCTGTTTCCGTCGACGACAGACACGTTTGGCAACGTTCTGCTCGAGGCGATGTCTTCGGGGCTGCCAGTGATTGGCGCCGACGTCGGGCCGACGCGGGAGCAGTTGGCGCCGGATCGGGGGTGGTTGATCAAGCCGGGTGATGCTCAGGCTTTTGCGCGGGCGTTGATCGCCGTGGTGGACGATCGTGCCGCCCTGCTGACGGCGCGGGAACAGGCGCTGGCCTTTGTTAAGTTAAAGACCTGGAAGTCGGTGTGGGATATGTTGATTGCCGACTACTTGACAGTGCATCGCGTCCGCTAAATTGCGCGTCTGCTGCAGGAAGTTTGGCGGTTCGCTCCGATAGCTCAGTTGGTAGAGCAGCGGCCTTTTAAGCCGTAGGTCCTGGGTTCGAGTCCCAGTCGGGGCACTCAATGGCGATTGTTTGAATCATGGTCCAATGCGGCGGTCGTCACGGCACCGATTAC
>JAYUWD010000498.1:0-3002 GCA_043753735.1 Gemmatimonadaceae bacterium | reverse complement strand
CGCGCACTCGTCTGGCGACATCTAGCTCTACTTTTTGCACTTGGTGTCGTCTTTCTGTTCTTGGCGGATCTGCTCACGGGCGCGCCCAAACGCGCCGGCGGTTGGAGTGGCGCACCACTCGCCGCGTTGGCCGCGATCCCCGATGCGCTTTATTTGCTGATCGGGCCGATTGCTGCGATCGCAGTGGCGACGTTGCGTCCCGGTCGACGCGAAGTTGGTGAAGCCGTCCGCGTTGCAGCGCTCGCCACCGTGGTCATGCTCGCGCTCGGGTTGCTGACGCCATCCAGTAGCGGCGGCACCATGCGCGCTGCGCTGGCGCTCGACGCTGATGCGCGCCATCAGGTCAGCGTCGTGCTGCGCGATTATCCAATTCAGCATCCGCGCTTCATCGCGCGCGAGGGGTTGATGCGCGCGGGGATGCTGCTATTGCCGACGGTGCTGATCGGTATCGTACTCGGCGTCGGCGAATGGCTGCATTCGCGTGTGGTCTTTCGTTTTCCGCGAGATGGTGTGATTGCGCGCTGGGCGATCGGGCTGGTGCTCGTGCCGGTTGCTGCCGGCGCGATCGTCAATTGGTCGGCGTCCTTCAGCTACGAGATTCTCTTCCAGGGTCGGTCGCTGCTGCTCACACTCGTGCCGTATGTACCCGCGCTGATTGTGGGCGCGGTAGGATGGAGCGCAGCAGGTCGACATCAGAACGACACACAGAACGATGGACCGGGCGCTACGCAGACAATCGACACGCTTCATCACCCTGCGTGAGCGACGCGCTCGGTGAGCGTGAACTCGCTTCGCTCATTCGCAAACACACGCCGCAGCTCTTCGGTGTGGTGCGCTCATTCACCGCGGACGACGATGAAGCGGAAGATCTGCTGCAAGAGGTGTGGATGACGGTTTCGGTGCAGGCCCACAAGCGACCGGCCACCGCTCCCATTGGCGCATGGTTGCATACAGTAGCATTGAATCGTGCCTGCTCGCATCTTCGCAAAGTTCGGCGACGGCGGTGGCTGCTGATGCGATGGTCCACCGCGCTACCGCCGCAGCACGACGAGACGCGTGCTCCATCGGTGCGCGAAGCACTCGAGCGTGCGAGGCTTTGGCGCGCGGTCGGCAATCTGCCCGCGCTGCAACGCGACGCGCTGTTGTTGCGCATCGTAGATGGACTGTCAACGCGCGAGGCGGCCCAACAGCTGGGTCGCGCTGAAGGAACCGTCAAGGCGTCACTATTCCGCGCGTTGCAAAATTTGCGCTGTCAGCTGAATCGCGAGGCTGATGCTTCGTCAACGGATGCAAGCAATGACTGAACACGAGCGTGGCGGCGCACCGCCGGACGACGAGCCCATCGATCGCGCAGTCGAGCTCCTGCGGCAGCAGTTGGTGTACGACGCGCCACTTCCTTCAGGCGTGGTGGCGCGTTTGCAGGCGCAAAGTTCACGTGCGCGGGGCGAGCGTCTGCAAAGCACTGCCGGTGCGCGCGTGGTGCTAGGCGCACTGCTGTTCAGTACAGTGGCCATGACTCAACGCGGTGCGCCGGTGCTGGCGGGGTTGCTGGTCTCGGCGCTGTTTGCGTGGCGGATTGATTTCGGGCCAACGGGCGATGCGCGAACGGGAGAGCGGATTGAGTAGCAGAGCCGCGCGGGTGACTGCAAACTCGAAACTTGTGTTGCTTCTCGCTACGCCAACGACTGCCTGGCCACTCGCCGCCGCGCCGCGACCAGAATCCCAACACCGATCAAATTCATCAGCACGACCACACCGGTGATCTTGAATGCGAATGTCGCGACGCTTTCGACCTTGATGATCGGGAACACGGACAGGCCGATATACAGCAGCGTCATCGCGAGACCGGAGAAGCTCGCAGCGCGAAGCCACAGCGGCGGCCGTGGTGTGACGCCGCGCAGTCCGAAGATCGGAATCGCAAACATCACGACATACGTGAGCGCGTAGAAAATTCCACTCGCGTTGAAGAGCAGTTGAAACGCTTCGTCCTGCCCAACGCCGATATTGCTGAGCACCGCGAGCGCGAACGCACTCACTCCAACGAGCATGATCGAGTTCACCGGCGTCTGATACTTGCTGTGCAGTCGGCTAAACCACGCGGGCAACATGCTGTCCCAACCAGCCACCATCGGCAGTCGCGTCACGGCAGTAAAGCTGAACGTCGCTTGTGCGATGCGCGTGCCGAGTGTGAGCAGAATTGCCGCGGTGACGAGCGGAGCGGCAATGCCGAATGGTGCAAACCCCACGCGCAGCACCTGCGCCATTGGGCCCACCAGATCGATGTCGTTGGTGGGGACATACGCAACCACGGTGCTGGTTCCGAGCACGAACATGAGTGCGATGATGGGTGCGGCGATCCACACCGATCGGGACATCGTGCGGGCCGGCGATTTTGTTTCGCCGGCGAGGATGGCGATGTATTCAAAGCCCCCCAGCGCACCGAACCCCATCTTGCCGAGCAAGTTCAGATTTAGCAGCGACATCTCGGGCATGGTGGTGCGCCAAGGGTGGTACTCGCGCAGGGTGCCCGTGAGCAAACCGATGATGGGGAGCAGCAGCAACGCGCCGAAAATCACGAGCATGGTGATGCCGCCCATGTTATGTACCCATTTGCCGATCGATAATCCGACCGTTGCGGCAACGACCATCATGGTGAGCAGCACGGCGCTTGACAGCGCAACGAACCACGTGCTGCGCGTGATCCACTCGGCGCCCGGGCCTAACGCGTACGACAGGTATGTGGACGCCTGCAGGCCGATTTCCGACGTGAAGACAATCACGTAGAGCCAGAGATTCCATGCGAGCAGAAAGCCGACCGTCTGATTGAAGCCAAGCTTTGCCCACTGATACAGGCCGCCTTCGAGCGGCATCAACTTGTTCAGGTACATCACCACGGCAGCCGACGGCAAATAAAAGAGCACCAAGGCCAGCACCCAGAAGACCACGTGCGAACTGCCCAACTTGCCCGCGACGCCGATCCATGTGAGTCCGACAATGAACAG
>JAYUWD010000497.1:0-9226 GCA_043753735.1 Gemmatimonadaceae bacterium | reverse complement strand
TCAGGTCATTTCCCGATGCGCCGTCACCATTGGCATCGCCGGCAAGCGTGTAGCTCGTGTTGCCGATCGTGCGACCTTCAGTGAACAGCGAAATCGACGTCGCGCCGAACTTGAAGTACTCCTTGCGATATGACAGCGCGAGGAACATGCGCTTGCCGGGGGAACTGGCGCTGAACTGCACGCCCGGATTGTTCGGATCGTTGGCCGTCGCATTGCCAATCCAATTTGTCGCCGCAGTCGAACCCGGGTCGTACGAGGTCTTGGCCACGCCGTAAGCATAGGCGGCCTTGGCAAAGAAACCATTCGTGAACGATTTGGACAGCGATCCGGAAAGGTTGTAGTTATAACCGTTCGTCGCGTTGCTGATGACGTACGCAGCATTGACGTTCGAATTGATGCGATTGCGCCCCGCCAGCCAGCGCGAGCGCGCATCAACACCAGTAAACTGGGTCGACGCAGCCGGCAGGTTGGCGTTGACGTAGTACGGCCCATTGAGCTCCCGGCCGTACAACCCTTCCAACGTCGCGACAAAGCCCCAGGGGAGGCGTCGATCGACGGCGAGGTTCGAGCGCCACTGCTGCGAAAACTTGTAGCCCGGCGTCGTGACGTTGAGCTCGTAGGACGCCGCCGGTGCACCGGTGACGGTCTTTGGCTTGTACGTTTCGGGGTTTGGGTTGAACGGGCGAGTCAGGGTGTTGTCGATCTGTTCAAATCCCGTGAGTACCCCCGTGTTGCCCAGCTGATTTGAGATCCAGACGTAGGGCGGCGTGCCGGAAAAGACGCCGGTTCCACCGCGCAAGATCGTGGTACGGTCGCCCGTCACATCCCAGTTGAAGCCCACGCGCGGGGAGAACAGCACATTGGCGCCAGGCAACTTGCCCGTATTGAGCTGAATGGTCGCGCCGTCCCGGTCGCGGAAATTCAGCTGATTTGCCAACGGGTTGTTGAAGGCAGTGTTCTCAAACACGGGCAAGTCCATGCGCACACCGAGCGTGACTTTCAGGTTGCGCGTCGCGCGCCACTCATCCTGCGCATACGCCCCGAAGGTCTGCACCCTGAGCGGTTGAATGGGCGCATCAAGTCCGGGAATGTTGTTGTAGCGCACCTGGAATCGGCCCAATGCGACCGGAGCAGTTGTACGATTCGGATTACTCAGAAAGCCGTTCGCATCGCGGTAGAAATCGTCGAGCGAGTTGTACACGTACGCACTCTGAAGCCCCGGCGAGAAGCCGTTGTCGGACTGATACTTCTGGTATGTCGCGCCAACGGTGAAATCATGCTTGTCGGTGTACAGCGTGAGATTGTCCTGAAACTGCCAGGTGCTGTACTTAAGGACGTTATTGGGCGTGAACGGCTCGAAGCCAAACGAGACGTAGTTCAATCCGGCATTGTTGATGTCGACCAGCGGAAACAACGTGCCTTTCGATTCGCGGCTTTCGTCATTGTTGGTGTAGCCGGCGATGATCTGGTTTGAAAGGTTCGAGCGAACCTGCGAATTTAACTCGCCGATGTAGGAGCGAATATTCTCCTTGATGGCGTAACCCGAGTTCTGAAAGCTCATCGAGTTGATGTTATCGCGGCGACTGCCGAGCGTCCCGAGCGAGTTCGAGTTGGAGATCGGATTATCCGACTTTGAGTCGAGCTGGCTGTAGCGAAAGGAGAACTTGTTGCGGTCGCTCACGTTCCAGTCGATCTTGGCGATGTATCGTGACGACGGCGTCGCCAGGTTGAAGCCCTGATACGGACCGGTTTCGTAGTTGAACTTGTTTTTGAGGAAGGAGCTCAGCGAGTCGAGATCGGTTTTCAGCACGCGCGTCGTGTTGCCCACATTTGCCTGGCCGCCTGTGTTGGCCTGAAAACTGGTTGCCGGGGTGGTGAACTCGTCGGTCTCGTAGTCCGCAAAGAAGAACAGCTTGTTCTTGATGATCGGACCGCTGATGTAGCCACCCGGCTGCGAAAACTTGAACTTGCCTTTGTTGAAGAACTGGCCGTTCACACTGTCGCCAACCAAACCCTGATTTCTGGTGGTGTAGTACAGTGAGCTCTTGAATTCGTTGGTACCGCTTTTGGTGACCGCGTTGATCCCAGCGCCGGTGAATCCGCCTTGGCGCACGTCGAACGGCGCGATATTGACTTGCAGCTGCTCGATGGCATCGATTGGAATGGGCGACACGCCCGTACGACCGCCGGGCTGGCCCGAGAGTCCGAACGAGTTGTTGAAGAACGAGCCGTCGAGGGTGAAGTTGTTCAGGCGGTTGTCCTGCCCAGCGAAGGACGATCCGGACGACTGCGGCACGAGGCGCGTAAAATCGGTGATCGTGCGTCCGATGGTCGGGAAGCTCATGATGGCTTCCTTCGGAATCGTCGTCGAGGCGCCAGTGATGCGCGAGCTCAATGCCCCGCCGGTTGCCGTGACCTGAACGCCGGTCAATGTCACGACCGCTGTCTTCAGATCAAAGTTGATATCGGTCGTGTTGCCGAGCGTGACTTCGATGCCAGTTTGGGAATTCCGCTCATATCCGATCGCGATCGCGCTGACGCTGTACGGACCGCCAACGCGCATCGCCGGGATCTGGAAGCGCCCGTCCGCCCGCGACACCGACTGATACGTCGTGCCCGACGGCTGGTGGACGGCCACGACACGGGCGCCCAGGAGTCCGCCATTGGCACCACGCACAGTACCGGACATCGAACCGGACGTGACCTGCGCAGAAAGGATCGAGCCAGATAATGCCCAAAAACCCAAAACCCCGACCATCGTGGCCAGGGGGGTAACTGCGTACCGTTGTAACCAGCGCTTCATCACGCGTCTCCAGAAAGTGGTATCCTCGGGCAGCGAACCGCCCCGATCGACCGCGCAAATGTATAACAAAAATGGTCAATGCGTCGGGGAACTTTCGTCCCAGCTCGGCAACAATTTGCCGACTTGAACCGGAGTTCCGGGTTCTACACGGGGTCTCCGGGCAAAATGTGCAGGGTGATCAAGGCGACAAACCGATCTGGCGGGCCGACTGCTGAGCCTGCCCCGACGCACTCTGCTCGCGAAGTCGTTCAAAGGCGTGGTTTAGAGCGCCGCGGATATCGCGGAGCGACTGCCGGACGGACACGGGAAAGAGCAGTGGAGCCCGGACGGCGTCCGCAAAGAGCGCCCCGATCGGCTGCCCTGCCACAACCACAGGCAACAGGACAAACGACGCCGAACGCAGCCGCTTGACCGACGGGTCTGCCCTCAATGGCGACCCGGCCTTCAAATCGGCGAAAACATCTTCTCGACGGAGCAGCGCCACCGCCATCGCACCATTGGGCGGCTGAAGCACGATATTGAGATGATCGTTCAGGAATGCGTGTCCTTCGCCAATAGCGGTGCGCGTCCGCATGCGCGTGTAATTGTCTGCACCAAGCAAAAGCGCACTTCTTTGAAAACCTACGGACAACAGCGCGGCGAGCGTCTTGGCGATCGCCTCGTCGGTACTGAGGGGGCGCTTGCAACTGAAGGAACCGAGCAAGGTTTCGGCGACCTTGGCGAACGTGTTGTCAACGATCTTCGCCGCATCGGTGGGCGCATCCATGGCCGTACCGATGGTCGCATGGGGACCATGACTCAACCCGATAGCAGGCGGCGCCACTTCAACTGCGACACCGACGACGACAAAACCGCTACTCGTCGCCTGCATCATGGGAGCTTCCGCAGTGATTGGTTGTATCGGTCCGTCGTGCGCGGCGGCCTTCACCGTCTCTTCGACGGCTTTTAGCCGCTCTTCGAACATCCTGGGATCGATACTGCTCTGCGCGGCTTTCAGTGCGCCAGCTGACGCCGCAAAGGCTGCGCGGGCCGCATCGACCGCGTCGGATTCCGACACACCGAGGCCATTGCCGTATTGCAGCACCGCGGCCCTGAGTTTGGTTGCCTGTTGGGAGCGTCCGGTACGATAGATCGCGTACGTGATATCCGCACTGAGCTGCGCAAGTGCAGCCAATCGGGCAGTGTGATCGGTCGGCGCGGACGTCAGTGCCGGTGGACGAACGAGCGCTTCTGTAACGGACGTTGGCAATCCCCATAATTTTCCGATCGCGCGTCCCAATGCATCGAACGTGAAACCGAAAACGCGCGCCTCCGTCCGCCAATCGGCATCATCAATGCCACCGTGCGCCACGCTGAACGCTTCGTACTCCTTGGGCTTGTAGCACGCGACCACCAACTCACCGAGATTGCGGAAAATGCCGCAGAGATACGCCGTCTCGACCTGTGTCACACCCGCCGGCACACACAACTTCACGCTCTGATTGGCGGTGATTACTGAGGTGGCCATCAGCTCTTTCAGTGCCGCTGATCGGTTGTCGAGATGCTCGAAGACCGCCGCGCCGACGGCAATGTCTTTCATACGAGCAAAGCCCAGAAGCATGATTGCCTGATAGCACGTCTCGACCGTACGGCCAGCCGTGGCATAAATCGCGGCGTTCGCAATACAAAGCACCTTCGCCGACAATGCGACGTCACTCTGAATAGCGTTATTCAACAGCTGAACGCGCGCCTTCGGATCATGAACGACCTCGGTGATGGCCTCCACGTTCTTCACGAATGCGGGGAGGTCGTGCCGTTGCTTGATCTTGCGCAAAAACAGCTCGAGCGGAGTTGGCGCTTCGCCGAGCGCTCTATCCGCACCAACCGCTGCGGGTGCCATTCCGTCGCTCATCGCGGCCACGCCCGCGTCAGAAGTGCGGACTGCATGATGTGCCCCTCTCGACTCGCAGCCGACGCACCGATGGATCATCAGTGGCCTCCAGATTGAGGATGGCGGCGTGGATCGTTGCTTCAGCCTGCTGGAGCGGGGTAACCTGGGCGTGCGATATCGACATTGACGGGGAGGATGCTGACGGCACCTGCCTCGGCGCCCGAGGTGGGGACTTTGGCTGTCCCTGTCAGTATCGGATCGCACCCTGCCATTCCTGAGCCATCGTCATGATTGTCGTTCCGCTTTATCTGGTGTAGTCGTAGCGGCGATCAGCCGGTCTTCCCATGGCGCAATGTCCAAAAGGCGCGCACGTTGGCGTACAGGTGCCGAGCATCGGATTTTCCTCGAACTCACCGCCTACCCACATCGTG
This sequence comes from Gemmatimonadaceae bacterium, assembly GCA_043753735.1. GTDB lineage: Bacteria > Gemmatimonadota > Gemmatimonadetes > Gemmatimonadales > Gemmatimonadaceae > Gemmatimonas. The sequence goes on along the minus strand of JAYUWD010000497.1, from coordinate 4,122 downwards.
GCGGCCGTCTCATTGACATAGTCAGCATCCGTCCTTGACACACATGGCGCGCACGGCCCGTGCGGCGGACGTCGCGGTCGCTGAGCTGAACCGACGAAACTTCTGACGTGATGTGAGCTGTTCGGGAGAGACCGGCGATGTACCAGACGCCATATTGGCGCTTAGGTAGTTGTCACCGCGACATTTTCCTCGCAGGACCCACCAGTAGTTGTCGAGCTCCGCGACACGGGAGGAAGCAGTGCAGGACCAGGCGTACGACGCGATCGTGGTTGGGTCCGGAATTTCTGGCGGTTGGGCCGCCAAGGAACTCACGGAGAAAGGGCTCAAGGTGCTGTTGCTCGAACGGGGCAAGAACATCGAGCACGTGAAGGACTACGTGAACGCGACCAAGGGTCCGTGGATGTATCCCCATCGTGGTGGTCGCACCACCGACATGATCAAGCACTATCCCGTTCTGGCGCGCGACTATCCGCTCAATTAGAAAAATCTCGATTATTGGGTAAATGAAGAGGAGTCGTCCTACACCGAGGTCAAACGTTTCGACTGGTACCGCAGTTATCAGGTTGGCGGGCGGTCGCTCACGTGGGGTCGCCAGAGCTATCGCTGGAGCAACATCGACTTTGAAGCGAATGCGAAAGAAGGCATCGCGATCGACTGGCCGATTCGATACGAAGAACTTGCGCCATGGTACGACAAGGTTGAAAGATTTGCCGGTATCGCCGGCAATCGGGACGGGCTAGAAGTGCTCCCTGATGGCCAGTTCATGCCGCCGCACAAACTCAATTGCGGCGAAGAGCTCGTCCACGGAAAACTCAAGAAGCTGTTCGATGGCAAGCGCCATCTCATTCATGGACGCGCCGCGAACATCACGCAGCCACTCCCCGGGCGCGGTGCCTATCAGTCGCGTGACGCGTGCTGGCTTGGCTGCCCGTATGGCGCCTATTTCAGCTCGCAATCGTCGACGCTGCCCGCCGCTGTCGCCACCGGCAACCTCACGCTCAAGCCCTTTGCCATCGTCAGCGAAGTGCTGTACGACAAGGACAAGTAACGCGCGAGCGGTGTGCGCGTCATCGATGCCCTCACCAACGCCACCACCGACTACAAAGCCAAAATCATCTTCCTCTGCGCGTCGACACTGAACAGCGCGTGGTTGCTGTTGCGCTCTGCGACCGACATCTGGCCGGGTGGGCTTGGCAGCAGCTCGGGAGAACTGGGGCACAACCTGATGGATCACCACTTCCGTCTTGGTGCCTCGGGCCATCTCGAAGGACTCGAAGACAAGTATTACTATGGTTGGCGGCCGACGGGCTTCTACATCCCGCGCTATCGCAACGTGTTTGGCGACAAGCGTGAGTATCTGCGTGGCTTCGGTTACCAGGGCAGCGCCAGTCGCGAAGGGTGGTCGCGTGCGGTGGCCGAAGCTGGCATTGGTGGCGCGTTCAAGGACGCCGCAGCGGAGCCGGGTCGGTGGACCATCGGCGGCATGGCATTCGGTGAAATGCTGCCGAACCACGACAACAAGGTGACGCTTGACGATTCGAAAAAGGACAAGTGGGGATTGCCCGTACTCAAGATCGATTGCGCCACCGGCGAAAACGAAGCGAAGATGCGCAAGGACATGATGGCGGACATGGCGGAGTGGCTCACGGCCACAGGCGTGAAGGATGTTGCGACTTACGACTCCGGCTATTTCCCCGGTCAGGGCATTCACGAGATGGGCACGGCGCGCATGGGAAAGGATGCCAAGACGTCGGTGCTCAACAGTCACAATCAAGTTTGGGACGCGCCGAACGTGTTCGTTACCGATCGGTCCAGCATGACGTCGGCGTCATGCATGAATCCTTCGCTGACGTACATGGCATTGACCGCACGCGCGGCGGATTTCGCGGTCAGTGAACTCACCAAGCGCAATCTCTAAACGGATCCCTCCATGTCACTCGACACAGACGAACGATTCTTCGAACCGTCCCTGATCGACCGTCGCGAAGCGATCAAGCGTGTCAGCTCATTGCTGGGCGGCGCGGCGCTGGTGGGAGGTAGTGCGCTCTGGTCCGGCTGCGCGCCAAAGGAAAGCACTCCCGCAGCGGGCGACGGTTCCACGGCGTTCGTGCCGTTCACCGCGGCGGAGATCGCATACCTCGACGAAATCGCCGACACCATTCTTCCGGACACCAAGACTCCTGGCGCGAAAGCCGCCAAGACCGGCGCCTTCATGGCGGTCATGGTCACCGATAGCTACCAACCCAAGGATCAGGCGATCTTTCGCGACGGAATGAAGAAAATCGACGCGGCGGCGCAGCAGGCCAACAAGACAACTTTTGTGGCGTCAACACCGGCCCAGCGGCTCGCGCTCCTTGAAGCGTTGGACAAGGAGCAGCAACGCTACATGGACGCACGGAAGCGCGAAGATCCCGCGCACTTCTTTCGCATGATGAAGGAGCTATCGCTCCTCGGCTACTTCACCTCGGAAATCGGATGCACGCAGGCGCAGCGGTACATCGAGTCGCCGGCGCGCTACGATCCGTGCTTGCCGTACACCAAGGGGGAAGTATCCTGGGCGTCGCACGCCTAGGAAACGCCTGACGGGTAGCACAACACCAGCTCCAATTTGAGCAGTGATGGAAACGGGCCCGCGGCTCCGTTGTCACCTGGGCTTCTCCTGCTTCCCTACCCAGCCGTCAACGCCACGCAAAAGCTCGAAAGCGAAATCAACCGCGCCGCGGTAAAACGTCGGGTCGATCTTTTCAACGTCGTCGCCGGGCTTGTGATAATCAGGATGGTCTTCCACGCCCAGATAGAGGAACGGAATCTGTTTGGCGTGGAAAACTGCATGATCCGACGAGTTGGTCCAGTCGTCGTCAGGCCTGAGACCTTTCGTGTCATGTCCAAAGCGAATGGGAATCCTTGATTTCAAGGCCGCACGATCGGCGACGGGCTTGAGCATCGGATAGTGCGATGTGCCACTCACCCACAGTGCGCGTCCGTCCTGGCGACTCACCATGTCCAGACTCAGATCAAAGGCGATGCGTTTGAGTGGAATTGGTGGCGCTTCGATGAAGGCGCGCGACCCGGGCATGCCCACCTCTTCACCGTCGAAAAACACCAGCAACACGTCGTGATCGATGGGCTCACGTTTCAATCGGTCGGCGATGGTGAGCAGTGCAATGCAACCAGAGGCATCGTCGTCAGCACCATTGTAGATCTGCCCATTCCGCACTCCGAGATGGTCGTAGTGCGCACTGAGCACGATGGTCGCACCGCTGCCTGCGGCCCCGCCGGCCTTGCCCGGAATGCGCGCGATGATGTTTGCTCCAATCGTATCCGCGCCACCGCCCCGCGGTCTCAGCTTCACCGGTTGCTCGAAGCTCGGACCTACGGGAACTGCACCGATCGTCGATAGCTGCACCATGATCCAGCGTCGCGCCCGCTGCGATCCAACAGTGCCCGCGCCTCGGCCTTCCATCGAATCCGCGGAAAGCGCGGACAGGCGCGTCATCATCAACCGAGTGATGCTATCGGTTGGCGGCGGGGAGGCTGCCTGCGCGTGCACTGCCGCGACCGGCAACGCAGCAACACTCACAAAGAAGGCGCACTTGCGGAAGGTCGACCGCAGAAAAATGCGCACACCAGCAGAACTGCGTTGTGCAGAAATCATTGGTCTGTCTGTGACAGCTGTTAATGGTCCGAACGCTGAATTCACGATCACGAGCTGTTGCGAGTTGCGCTCATTGTATCCACACACCGGCGCGGCCGGTGAGTCGCGCGGTCACCACGATAGCCTGTGGCGACGTGCGCACGGTTACAATCTGCAGCGCGTTCACGCTACTGCCGAGTGCGATTCCCTTCCCGACGGGACCATTCAACTTGCGCAGCAGTTCGACACGAATGGAATCAAGCTGCGCGCCCAGCGGAACTCGCCCACCCATGGTCGCCCGTCTCACAGCACGCGCGACAAGAGGCGCTGCAAGCGTCGCCTTGACGCGCGAAAGCGCGCCCTTGCTGGCGAGACTCCAATCAAGATCATCGAGTCGCAACTCGCGCGCGGTCGCATCCCACCGCAGCCGCGAGATCAGTGTCAATATGCCGCGTATCGAGCCCGACACCTGGAGTTCCACGGCCAGA
>JAYUWD010000496.1:0-3030 GCA_043753735.1 Gemmatimonadaceae bacterium | reverse complement strand
CGCGCGCCGTCTCCTTCGCCCCTGGCGGTGGAGCCGTGACACTGTGGCTCGGCGATTCGCGGACGTTGTCGGCCTCGGTCGACGTCGATGCGACCGATTCGCGCAGCGTGGTCTGGACGAGCGAAAATCGTTCCGTTGCGATCGTGAGCGAAGACGGCATCGTCACGGCGACCGGTGAAGGTACGGCGATCATCCGCGCCACATCGGCCGCTGACCCGCGTGCACACGCTGACCTCGTGTTGACGGTGCTTCCCGCTCGAAGCGTCAGAATCTCGCCCGACTCGGCGACGGTTGTTCGCAGCACGCAGTACCAACTCACGGCCAAGGTGACGATCGAGTCTGGCCTCAAGAACGATGTGGTGTGGAGCAGCAGTGACACGACGGTGGCGACGGTCGATGCATCCGGACTCGTGTCGGCGGGTAACACTGGCACAGCGACCATCACGGCCACGTCAGTCACGGACCCTTTGCGCAGCGGCACCGCGGTCATCACGGTGACCGACGGGACATCGAACAGTGCGCCGCCGTCGACGCGCGCGCTCGCGCGTCGCAAAGGTGGCCGCTGAACGCATGCGTGTCGACGCACCTTTCACGGTGGTTGAAATGAAAACGCGCGATTGAGCAGATGGCATTCTCGCATCGCGGGCTGGCTTCCACACGGAAGTCGGCCCGTCGTGCGTTTCTGCGACCGTCGGCGACGGTGGGCATCCCACGCGCGCACGTAACAGCCGCGTAATAGTGCGCCGCGTCGATGCGATTGACCACTCCCAATGAATTGGGCCCAATGGCGTCACACCCCCGGCAAATGCACCGGCAATGAAACTAGATGCGCTTCCGGTGCAACGCGCGTGGATCACAGTCAGACGTCCTCCTTGCGATGGGACGCCCTCGTTGAGGCACCCCCGCGCATGGCATCGGGCATCGCCCGCGATGATGTGCGTTTCTGCTCGGTACAACACCGCTGACCCACGTGCTGCGTCGGTCGCTCAGAGGCTCAATGTTCTACTCGCATTCATTTCAGCAATTGCGCGTGCGCGCAACAAGAATCCTTTCGGTCGTTGCCGTCTCCTTTCTTGCGGCGTGCAGCGCGGCTGGCGACGGTCCCACCTCAACGGCTGTTCCACCTTCCTCGTCCGGGACTGGCCCGGCAGCGCTCGTGGACATGTCGACGCCCGCCGTGGCGCTGGGTGGCGTCGGTTCCACCGAAACGATCTCCGCGATCATTCGCGATGCCAACGGCCGCGTGCTTGCATCACCGTCCGTTACGTGGACCAGCGAGAGTCCCACCATCGCCGACGTCACCGGCAATGGGAGCGCGGCCATTCTCGTCGCGCGCGCGCCTGGTCTCACGCGCATACGCGCGGCGTCGGGCAAGGCAGCGGCCTATGTCGACGTGCGTGTACTTGGTGTGCGCGCACTGACGATCACCCCGACAGCCCTCTCGGTGCGACTCGGTGACTTGCAACCGCTGCGCGTTTCGATCGACGGCGACGCAGGCGTCGCGCAATCGGTGAAGTGGTCGACGCTCAACCCGTCGATCGCGACGGTCGATGCGTCAGGGATCGTGACCGCAGTCGGACTGGGCGCGACCACCGTGCGTGCAAGCGCGACTGCCGATCCGAGTGTCATCGCCACAGCTAACGTCACGGTCATGCCGGCCCGCACCGTTTCGTTTGCGCCCGGCACTGGCGTTGTGACTCTTTGGGTTGGAGACAGGCGAGCCGTCGATCCGATCGTCGATGTCGATGCAACCCAGTCGCGCGATATCGTCTGGAGCAGTGAGAACCCGTCGGTCGCTACGGTCGGAGCAACGGGCACGATCACTGCGATTTCGGCCGGCACAACCATCATCCATGCTACGTCCATCGCCGATCCGCGCGCCAAGGCGGATCTGCTGGTGACTGTTCTCGCTGCACGCGCCGTGACACTCACCCCGGCGTCGCTCACGATCGGCACGCAGCAGCGCGGGCAACTGAATGCCAGCGTTACAATCGACAATGGGTTGAGTACTTCGGTGGTCTGGTCGACGAGCGACGCATCCGTCGCCACGGTGTCCGCCACGGGCCAGGTCACAGGCAACGTTCCGGGTGTCGCAGTGATCACCGCGACTTCCGTCGGAGATCCGACGCGCGCGGGTACGTCCGTCGTCACCGTCACGCCGTCAGTCCGCTCGGTCAGTGTAGCACCCAGTACGATCTCCTCCTATGTCGGCGATCAGATTCAGCTGGTAGCAGATGTCGTCACGGATGGTCCACTCCCTCGCACGGTGACGTGGCGTTCGAGCAGTCCGTCCATCGCGACTGTTTCCTCGACCGGTGTAGTGATATCGATCGCAGTTGGTCAAGCGACCATCATCGCCATCTCCACCGTCGACACGACGATGCGCGCATCGGCGCAGATGGCGGTCAGTGCAGCGCCGCAGGTTGCGGTAGCACCAACGTCAGCAACCATGGCGATTGGTGAACTTCGCACGTTAATGCCACGCGTGACGTTCGCATCCGGCGTATCGACAGCCGTGACGTGGCGCTCGAGCGCGCCACTGGTGGCCTCCGTGAACAGCGGTGGTGTGGTACAAGGTGAAGGCATCGGCACCGCGATCATCACGATGGTCTCGCTCGCGGATACGACCCGCCGCGCAACGTCGATCATCACCGTCCTTCCTGTCGTACGCTCCGTGTCGGTGACGCCGAGCAGTGCAAGCGGATTTGTTGGCAATGTCGTCGCACTCACCGCCAATGTCGTCGCTGATGGGACACTGCCACGCACCGTCATCTGGCGATCGAGCAACACCACTGTCGGATCCGTGTCGGCGGCCGGCCTGGTGTCGCTGCTGAGCGGTGGCTCGGTGACAATTACCGCTATCGCATCCGCCGACACCACAAAGCGCGCCGCGGCGCAAATCACGGTCGGTACGCCATCGGTGCAGTCCATCACGCTCACGCCGTCGACGGCTGGTCTCAATATCGGACAATCGGCGCAGCTCAACGCGGTCGTGTCGGTCATCGGGTCGTTGCCAATGACCTACACGCT
>JAYUWD010000495.1:0-9240 GCA_043753735.1 Gemmatimonadaceae bacterium | reverse complement strand
GTCGTCGAGCGAAGAAAGATCTTCGAAAACGAACATCAGGTTCTTGATCTGATCGCTGATGCCCGGATCCTTTTCGGCAACGAAGTCGAGCACTTCCTTCTCGAGCGACGAGCTGACGAGGTTGAGCACTGCAGCAACAGCGGCCGGGCCACCGACAGTGCTCATGCCCTGCGAAAAGGCGAGGTCCGCTTCGTTGCCGATCGCGCGTTCCACGAGCGAGATCATTTCCGGCGACACCTTCTCCATGCGCGCGATGCGATACATCACATCGCCGCCGAGCGCCGGGTCGATTTCGCGCAGAATGGCGGCGACGTGACCCGGGTCCAGGTGTGCGAGAATGAGTGCAATCGTTTGCGGGTGTTCACCGCGCAGTGTGCTGCCAAGTTGCTGCGGGTCAGCGCGACGAAGCCGACCAAAGCGATCGCTGTCGGCGAGTTGCCCTTGAATGCGTTTGAGGATGATTTGTGCTTTCGACGCACCGAAGGCGCGCTCGAGCACATCGCGCGCGAACTCGACACCACCAGTGCTGATCGAATCGACGCCGAGCGTGAGTTCCAGAAACTCTGAAAGTACGATGTCGATCGTCGCCTGCGGCACACGATCGAGCTGCGCCATCTCGAGCGCGACCACTTCCGCTTCTTCGGAGTTGAGGCCGGCCGTGATCGTGGCAGCATGCTCAGGTCCGATGGCCATGCATATGATGGCCGTCTTCTGACGACCCGTGAGACGATCGGGTGCGTACTTGTCAGCGGTGTTGATGCGAGCGAGGGCAACCATTGAATCGTCCGCTTAATTGTCAGCGCGCAGCCACGCCTTCGACACGCGAATCGCGGCCTCGGGGCGCTGCTGTACAGTTGCCATGGCCTGCTCGCGTTCTTCGGTCGTGACCGGCGGCGGCAGGATGACGGGAGCGCGTTCGTACTGTGCGCCGTGCTGCACGTCGTATTCACCAGTCTCCGACGGCAGCGCATTCTGGTACTGCATGCCGTTCTGCAACGACTGCTGCATTGCGTCGGTCATCTGACTGGACGCGGGGAGCTGCGCATAGCCAGGCGACGATGACAATGTGCCGGGGGTTTGAGCATTCAACGCGGGCTTTTTCTGCCGCAGCGCGCCGAGCATGAGCACGGCGATGATCAGTACAACAACGAGTGCCGCGATGGAAACGACCGGCTTTGGATTGGCGAGCAACTGCTTCGTGAGCGGCAGTGCTGGCTCAGGCTCGGCGATCCTCGGCGGCGGTGCCATGTAGAACGGAGCGCTCACAACGCTGACAACATCACCCCGTGTCGAGTCGGCGCCGATTGCACCGCGCACGAGTTTCTCAGCGTTCGCGAGTTCATCGGCGGTGCGCGGTGTGATCGTCGGCTGGAGTAAAGCGGCGGCCGCCTTCGCTTTGACGCTCGTATCGGTTGCCGGAGCAGGCATCGTCACCCTGTCGGCGATAAGCACTGCGACGGTCAATTTCTTGATGCCACCGACCGCGCCCACGTAGCTGGTGTTCTCGCGCGTGTAGTCGTACGAGGTAGTGGTGTTGTTGAGGGCCGCGCCCTGCGTCGGCACGGTTGGCGCAACGACTTCGGCGTGTTCGTTGAGCACGGCCTGCTTGTCCGGATCGATCGACTGTGTCGTGCGTTCAACGCGGTCGAAGTTGAGCTGCGCAGAAATTTCGACGCGGGCATTGCCTTCGCCGTACGTCGGGATGAGCAGCTTCTCCACCTTGGCCTTCAACTGCCGTTCGACTTCGATCTGCTGTTCGAGCTGTTGACTGGTGAGACCGGCGACCGTGTTCGAGTTGTCGAGCGTCAGTGCCTGACCGCGTTCGTCGACGACAGTGACGTTGTCCGGTGTGAGCCCGCCCACGCTCCCGGCCACGAGACGCGTGATCCCTTTCACTGTGCCGGCGGCGGGCGTTGCACCATCAGCCATCGTGAGCGTGACCGAGGCTTTCGATGGACGTTCGTTCTGCTTGAAAATCTGATCTTCTTCGAGTGCGAGATGCACCTGCACCGTCTTCACACCGGTCATGCTGCCGATGTTGCGCTCCAGTTCACCTTCCATGGCACGACGGAAGTTCACTTTCTGCGTGAAGTCGGTCATGCCCCACGCCGGCTTGTCGAACAGTTCGAGGCCGGGACGACCGGAGTCGGTAATCCCTGCGCTGGCGAGTTCCACGCGTGCCTTTGCAACATCGACAGAGTCGACGAGAATGGCAGTGCCACCGTCGCCGAGTGTGTTGACGATGCCAAGCTCGGTGAGCTTGGTTCTCATCTTGCCGGCGTTCGACGGGCTGACGTTCGTCAGCAACGGCACCATGTGTGGTTTGGTTGCCCACTGCGACACGCCGTACACTGCCCCTGCAACGAGCACACCAACGAGAATGATCGCGGCTTGACGAACACCGCCTACCCGGTCGAGCAAATTCTGCAGGGAATCGGGCATGGTCTCAGGACTGCATGTTGATCACGGACCGATAGGCTTCAACCGTCTTGTTGCGCAGCTCGATCAGCAGATCCATCGCGATCCCGGATTCTTCCGCCGCCGCCATGACCTGATGCAGCTCGACGTTCTGGTCGCCAGCGACAAAGCGCTGCGTCAGAGCGGAGGAGCGATCGGTAGCGTCGCTCACTTCATTGATGGCGCGCTTGAGTGTACTGCCGAATGAATTCTCACCCTCCGCAATGACAGGCACCTGTTTGGCCGCTGCGGAGTCCTGACCCACAAATTGGGTCATGGCGCGCGAGATGAGATCGATACGTGACGACATGGTGGGCTCGGTCGGAATCAGGCGCGAACGTCGAGACGCACACCGCGTGCGGCTGGCGTGACGGGGTTCGTGACGTCCTTGATGCGGCTGTACGTGAGCGGGCCCATCGCCGATGTCTTGGCGAAGAAGTTCCGCTCTTCGCTGGTCAGCACGCTCCAAAGCGTCGGATCGGTGCCGGCCGGCGCTTCCACGGGAACAGCGCTTTGCGCAGCACTCTGTCCAGCGATCGGCGTCTGCGTCTTGAGGGCAGGACGCGCGATCGGCGCGGTGCCCGCACCATTGGGGGAGATCCCACCAGGCTGCACGCGTTCAGTATTCGTGCGCGCAACATCAGGACGCGCGATCGAACCGAGTCCAGCGAGCAGCGGGTTTGTGATGCCGTTGATGGCCATGTTCAGATGTCGAGTGAAGCGCGGAGCATCGACTTCGCCGTTTGAAAGACGGCGGCGTTCGCTTCGTAGATGCGCTTGGCATCCATGAGCCGAACAAGCTCCTGCGTGGTGTCGATGTCGGGGTAGCGCACATAGCCGTCAGCGTTCGCGTCCGGGTGGCCGGGCTCGTACACATCTCGCCCTTCGCCCTGATCTTCGGCGATACCGGCCACGCGGACGCCGAACTGACCGTCATTGCCGGCACTGATGCCGTTGGACTGCAACACTGGTACTTCGATCGTGCGACGGCGGTCGCCATCAAGTGCGTCGGTTCCATTGGTGCCGCGGATATTTCCGCCGCTTCCCATGCCACCACCGATCGAGTCGGAACGGCTTGGCCCTGGGTACATCGTGTTTGCCGCCGTCGCCGATTGGAGAATCACATCGCGACGCTTGTACGGACCGCCGTCGGCGCCACGGGTGACGTCGGCGTTGGCAATGTTCTGTGCGATTGTTTCCATCCGCTGGCGCTGCGCGGACAGGCCGCTGGCAGCAATGCCCAAGGAGCGAAACATGGGGCGAATGACCGGATCTCCGGGCATCAGCCTTGACCCTTGATGGCGCTGCGGAGGCGAGCGTAGGTCTTTTCGAGAAGCTTGGCTGTGGCGGCGAAACGAATCTGTTCGTCAGCGAGCGCGACCATCTCGTCTTCGATGTTCACCGGATTGGCGTTGGGAACGGCTTCCGCGGCCTGCGCGCCTTCAGCCTTGAGCGCGAACCCGTCGCCGTTTTGCAGCGACGCCTTGGCGACACGGTCGGCGATACCGCGCTGACGCATCATGCTTCGGTCAAGACCGGAGTTGAGCGAAGCGGCGGAGGTGGTACGATCGATGAGTCCGAAAAGCATCGGGCGGGATCCGGGGGTGAAATGACGAGCGTTTCCACCCTCGGAAAAAGCAATGCGCGGGCCACAGTAGCGACCGGCGTCTCTACAATGCTCGACTAGATCAAATGTACAGTACTTAAGTCAATGTTTTACAACAGCTTACGTCGATCGCAAGCAAGCCGTTTCCAAAGCCATTTTTGTTCCACGCCATATTTCATATCACCATGCACTGAAGCTGTTCCGGCACATTCTGCCTACAGCCAAAGCGCCGTTTTTGCCGCTACAACAGCCAAAACCTGAATCTCAAACCCATCACTCACAACTGAGAAGTTCAAACTCCAACCTCCTCCTCCTCCGTCTCCTTCCCGGGCCCGTTCAGCTTGTTCCGCAGCGTGCGTACGCTGATTCCAAGCAATTCTGCCGCCTTCGTCCGATTATTATCGGCGGCTGCCAATGCGTGCTGAATCAGCACTCGCTCGGCGTTGGCCACGTTCAGTGAGGTCAGGTTGATTTCGCCCTCGACGCCCCCGCCCGCAGCTTTGCGCGCGGCCGCGGCGGCGCCAGCCTTCGCGGCGGCACGCGTTCCGTCGGACGACCCGGAGACCGGCCGCGGACGCATTGATGGCGCCCCCAATGAGTGGGCCAGCCCGAAGCGCGTGCCTTCGAGGCAGTGGGGCTGGATCATCGGGTCGGGGGTGAGGATGACCGCCCGCTCAATGACATGCTGCAGTTCCCGGATATTGCCGGGCCACGGGTAGTGCTGAAGCGACTCGAGGGCGTCCGGCGACAATCCTTCGATCTTTTTTCCAATTTCGGCCGCGGTCCGCATCGCGAAGCGAAGCGCGAGCACCGGGATGTCTTCCGCCCGATCGCGAAGCGGTGGGATCAGGACCGGAATAGTGGACAACCTATAGTAGAGGTCCTGCCGGAAAGTCCCGTTGTCCGCTTCGGCCGCCAGATCGCGGTTGGTCGTGGCAACGATGCGGACATCCACCTTGATCGGAGAGGTGCCGCCCACGCGCTCGAACTCCTGTTCCTGGAGCACACGCAGCAGCTTGGCCTGCAGATCCAGCCGCATCTCGGAAATTTCGTCCAGCAATAGTGTCCCACGGTTGGCTCGTTCGAAGGCCCCTTCCACGCGTTTGATGGCCCCGGTGAAGGCGCCTTTTTCGTGACCAAAAAGCGCACTTTCAACCAGCCCTTCAGGGAGTGCGGCGCAGTTCAGCTTGATGAACGGCTTGTCGCGCCGGTCGCTCTGGTCATGGATGGCGCGGGCAAAAAGCTCCTTGCCGGTACCCGATTCTCCTTGGAGCAATACTGTCGCGCGGGTCGGTGCGGCCATCGCCACGGTTTGCATGATGCGGCGTACTGCGGGGGAGTCACCGATGATCTGGCGCTCGTTCCGGAACTGCATCACCTCCTTGCGAAGTGACTCGTTTTCCCTGCGCAGACGGACGAATTCGAGCGCCTGGTCGACGGCCAGTTCGAGCTGCTGGGGGCGAACCGGTTTGGTGATGTAGTCGATCGCCCCCGCCTTGATCGACGCGACGGCGTGCTCGATGCTGGCGTAGCCGGTGAGCATGATCAGCGGGATGTCGTATCCCTCACGCGTCAGCAGCTGGATGAACTCGAGACCGGTCAGCCCCGGCATTCGATAATCCGAGATGATCAGGTCGATTCCACCACGTTCCAGCAACTGAAGAGCTTCCGGCACGCTCCGTGCACCTACCGGTGTGTGTCCAGCTCGCTCGAGGGTGTCCTCGAGGATCAGTCCGACGCTGGGTTCGTCATCGACGTACAGAATGGTGGCCATCGGTGGGACGGGGGAGGGGAGATAACCAGCACGGCATTCACGCGACTCGGAACAGTATGCACTATTTCCGCCAACCCGGCAAAAATAGCCGCTAAAGAGTGCCGCTGCGAGATCCGATACTAAACCCAGAGGGGCCACCAGCGTATCGGTTGCGCGGCTCCGTGTGATAGCGATCTGCAACCCGGTTCTCGATGCGCATTTCCAACTCCATGATCCTCCGGCAGAGCCAAGGCCGATTGCAATCAGGTCTGCAGGGGATCGACAAGCTGCGTGAGGATATCTCCTCCGGTGTGCGGATTCGTCGCATTTCGGATGATCCGACGTCGGGGAGCGAGGTCGTTCGCGTTGGCAGCTCGTTGCGTGCGATCGAGCGCTTTCGCCAGAACAGCCAGCAGGGCAGCACTCGCTCCACTGCTGAGGAGAATGCGCTCGACAATCTGACCAACACGCTGGCTCGCGCAGCTGAGTTGGCAGTCGGACAAGCGTCTGAAACTGGCAGCGCGCAGACTCGGCTCATCGCGAAAGCGGAGGTCGATCAGCTGATCAGCTTTGCCGTCGATCTCGGCAATACCCGAATTGGCGACGAATATCTCTTTGGCGGCACGCGTGCGGGTGAACAACCGTTCGCCCTCCCCGGCACTCCAACGACTCCGTTCTCGCGTCTGGTCGACGCCCTGAATGCACCAGTCGATCCGAGTGGGTGGACACCGATCGAAGTCGGCGACGGCAAGTTTGTCACTCCTAATCACAACGGAACGGAAGTTTTCCTCACAACGGACGCACTCGAGTCGCTGCGCGCACTCTCGCAAGCACTCGGCAGCAACAACGTTGGAGGTATCACGACCGCGCTTGGCCGCATCAACAGCGCGACGAGTAATGTGCAGATGTTGATCGGCACACAGGGCGCACGAGCAAACGAACTCGATATCGCGCGCACGAATCTGAATGCACTGCAAGAAACACTGAAGTCGTTTCGCTCCGATCTGCGCGACACGGAAGTCGATCAGGCGCTCGCGGAGTTAGTGGGTAAGCAGACTTTGTATCAGGCCGCGATGGGTGCCACATCAAAGATCCTGAGTTTGAGTCTGGCGAACTACATCTGAGCAGCGTTGGCGCGAAGGCGCGCACCGTGCTCCGGAATTCACCGCATCCTGATCGAACCACTCCATGTTGACTGCAACATCCGCCGCACACCCCGTCAATGCCCCGTTGGCAGACACCGTCGCAGAATCGGCCGCCGAACCGTCGACGCTGCAAATCTCATCGCGCGCCCTTGGCGACATCGAAGTGTCGTCCAAGTGGGTGATTCACTTCCCCACACCTTTGGGCGGTTTCCCATCGCATCAGAACTTCGTGCTGATCCCGGCTGCGCGCGAAGGACTGTGGTGGTTGCAGGCGCTCGACGATTCAGACGTCACGTTCATCCTCGGCGATCCATTCCTGCTCGAAGCTTCGTACAGCTTTGATCTAGGCGACGTCGAGCGCGACATGCTCTCCATCAAGGATGAGGGCGACGCGTTTGGGTTGGTGATGCTCACGCTGCCTCAGCGCGATGGTGAGCGTGCAACGGCAAACTGCCGAGCGCCGATCGTGTTCAATCTCACGCAGCGAGTCGGGATGCAGGTTTTGACGCGCGACGACACGCATGACATGCGACGTCCGCTCGATTTGTCGGTCTACAAGCCGCAGGCGCTCGGCCTGCGCATGCAGTAGTCGCTGTCGCTGCGATACATTCGGCAACGCGCTCAGAGACGTAGAAAACAGCATATCACGAGATGAGCGCTGGCCCGAAAGCCGCCCAGGCGGAGGAGCAGTTTCGTGCGGCGCTTGCCCTCGTGCAGGGCGGTGAAACGTCGCGTGCGATCCGATTGCTCGAACGCGCGCTGACATTCGACGCGCGTCATAGGGGCGTCCGGAACGCGCTCGGCGTGCTCCGTCTTGAAGGTGGAGACGCGACTGGTGCGATTGCACTGCTCAAACCACTCGCCCGCGACGTACCCGACGCTTCCGGCATTCAGCTCAATCTAGGCAACGCGCTTGTTGCGGCCGGGAAGGCGGCCGACGCGATTGCGCCGCTCAAGCGTGCCACAACACTCGATCCGAATTCAGGTCTGGTGTGGTACGGCTACGCACGTGCGTTGCAGACGGCGGGGCGCGTTGTCGATGCAGAGCTGGCGTATCGGCGCGTATTGCAGCTTGCGCCAGCGCATGCGGAAGCGCGTGCAAATCTTGCCGCGGTGCTCAACTTTCTCGACCGACACCACGAAGGCGAAGCCGAAGCGCGCGAAGCGCTGCGACTCGCGCCATTTCACGCGGGCGGGCATGTGAATCTTGCGATGTCGCTGCTGGCGCAGCACCGATGGGCTGAAGGTTGGAGTGAATACGAGTGGCGTGAGCAGACAACGCTGCTTGATGGGCAGAGGCGCGCGTGGGCAATGCCGCGTTGGGAAGGGGAAGACGTGCGAGGGCGTACGGTGCTCGTGCACGCCGAGCAGGGCTTTGGCGATACGCTGCAGTTTGTGCGCTATCTGCCGTTGCTGCGGGAACGTAACGCGCGCGTTGTGCTGCAGCTGCCGGCAGGGCTCGAAGCGTTGCTTCGCAACGCCAACGTTGCCGACGATATTGTTTGCAACGGCGACGTGTTGCCTACCCACGATCTTCAGGTGCCACTCACTGGCTTGCCGCACCGGCTACGTCTTGCGACTGACGCGGAAGTTCACGTGCAGGGTGCAGCGTACCTTTCGCCTTTGCCTACGCGTGTGAATCCGCTTGACATTTCGCACGCCGTCGATGCCGTGCGTGTCGGTTTGGTGTGGGCCGGGAGCGCCACGCATGTGAACGACATGCATCGCTCGTGCGGACTGTCGGCACTGCTGCCATTGCTCAGCATGGAGGGTGTCGAGTGGGTGAGTTTGCAGACGGGACCACGCAGCGCAGATCTTGCAACCACGCTCGCTGCTGCGGCAAAGAAGCGTGCGAGCACGGTGCGGGTATGTGACGCTGCACCGTTGCTCAAGGATTTCGCCGATACCGCGGCGGCGCTCGCGTCGCTCGATGTTGTGGTGACGGTCGATAGCGCCGTGGCGCATCTGGCGGGGGCGATGGGTGTGCAGTGCTGGCTGTTGTTGCCGCGCGTGGGCTTGGATTGGCGTTGGATGGAAACGAATGGCGCGACAGCGAAGAGCAATGACGCCAATGAAATACAGGCCGCGAAGTACGCCGAGGTCTCGGAAAGCTCACGGACGGCTTGGTACGCAAGCGTGAGGTGCGTCAGGCAGTCGACGCCTGAAAATTGGAGCGCGCCGGTGGCAGTGATTGGTCGCGCACTCGCTGAGTTGGTGGCGGAACGGGCCCCAGTTGTGTTGTTGTAGGGTGACGCCGGCGGAAAAGGCGACAACACGAA
>JAYUWD010000494.1:0-9270 GCA_043753735.1 Gemmatimonadaceae bacterium | reverse complement strand
GTGCGCGTGGTGCTGATGAGTGGGTACAACGCACAAAACGTCACGACACAGTTTGTCGGCAAAGGGTTGGCTGGCTTCGTGCAGAAACCGTTTCGCGCGGTCGAACTCGAAGCCCAAGTGCGTGCCGTACTCGACCGCTAGAACTGTGTCCGCGTTTCAAGTCCGACTCACGTCGCTGCTTGGCGCGCCGCAAGTGCCACGAAGTTGGATCGGGCGCGCCACAAGTTGTGGGTGCGCATTGTCCTCGTCCTGCAAACGCCATAAGCTACGCTGCATATGACACCGCTTTCCGACATCGAGATTCAACGGGGACTTGGCTCCCTGCCCGGGTGGTCGCGCAAGAGCGACACGCTGCAAAAGAGCTTTCACTTTGCCACGTTCCCCGATGGCATCGCGTTCATCGGCAAAGTTGCGACCGTAGCAGAGAGCATGGCGCATCATCCGGACATCGACATCCGCTACACGAAGGTCAATTTCGTATTGAGTACCCACGATGCAGGTGGAATCACGACCAAGGATCTGGAGCTGGCGAAGGCGATCGAGGGACTGGTGGGGGGATAAGGGTTGGAGACCAGTGCCCACCCTTTTACTCGTTCCCGATCTTCCTCAAGGTGATACTTCCATTCACCGCGCTCGCCCTGATGCGGGTGTTACCATTGCCGACGGTGCCACGCAAACGGCGTGGCGACATGGTTCCCGAGACCAGAATCGGGAAGTCGGTTGTAACGCGGCCGTTCACCGTCGAGAGTTCGAGTTGCGCGCCGAAGTTTGCGGGAAGCTCGATGGTGACGGATCCATTGACGGTTTCGTACTCCAGATTGTCGGCGTTGCCAAGGTTGCCCATTGAAACGCGAATACTGCCGTTGACGGTCTTGGCACGAACGGGGCCTCCGGCGCTTTTCGCATCGATGCTGCCATTCACCGTAGTGGCGCGCACATCGGTGGTCACGCCGCTCACCTCGAGCCCACCGTTCACCGTGGCGATATCGACGCGGACCCCATCGGGAACCCGAACGACAAAGCGCACGGAGACATCGTTGCGGTCGTTCCACCCCGATCGCCGCTTCTCAGTGTGAATGCCATTCTCATCGCACCGAGACTCTTCGGTCCAGAGCGCGCAAACGAGCACGTCGTCGCCGTCGATGCTTTTCTGTTCGATGCGTACGTCATCAGGATTACCGCGACGCCACGTCTTTTCGGCGCTGACTTCGACGCGACCGCTTGAGCTGTGCTCGACGTGAATAGCACCGTTGATGTTCTTGACGAGGATGCGTCTTCCCGACGGAATGGTTCCGGACCAGGTGAATGCATTTTCTTTGCGCTGCTCCCGTGAGTCGCGGTCACGATCGTTGTCTCGATCGCGCGAGCTGCCGCCCTGTGCGCCGGCCACGGAAGCGGAAAGTGTGCAGAACAATGCGGTCGCGCTGACGAAAGCGCGCGGAGACAACTTGAAGTGGCACGACACAAGATGGGACATGATGGGGACCGGGGGATTGGCGGTAAGGAGCAGGGAACGCGGGACGCGCGGCGTCGCGCGGCGGTCAGTTGGGGGTGCTTGGCAAACCACGATCGAAGCGAACATCGCCGCTGAAGGTGGTGACGGTAAATCGCGCCGTGCCGCCGCCGCCGAATTCGTAGCGCCGAGTGCCGCGTTCCGTTTGGTTGGGAGTGCGATTGAAATTGCCAATCACTCCCGACGTCAGCATGAGAGGACGGTTGCTTCGCATCTCGCCGTTGAACGTCGAGACTTCGATTACACCGCGCGTGGTTTCCGGGATGCGAAGAGTGACATCGCCGGAGTGGGTGGTGAGCCGCATGCGCGAATCATCGGTGGGATCGCCATCAAAAACGATATCGCCGCTGGTGCTTTCGACCTCCACTGCTGCTGGGCGTACCATCGAGAGTGCCACGGTGCCACTGGTGGTGTACACGTTTGCGCTGCCGCGCACGCCACGTAAAGTGATGTCGCCACTCATGGTACTAACGCGCGTGTCACCAGCGCCGTCGGTGAGTCGCACACCACCTGAAAGCGATTCGACCATCGCGTGCCCGCCAATTGCACGCAATGCGATGTCGCCACTCAGCGAATGCACCTCGACATCACCGGCGATATCCTGGACGTCGACGTCGGCGCTGCCGGCCGAAATCACGAGGCGCACACCTCGAGGCACGGAGAGTTCAAGACGTCCATCACGGTCGCGTGCGTCCCGCGACCCCCGTCGACTACCGAAGTCGCGGCCACGATCTTCGCGAGCTGCAAGTGTGACGCCGACTCCCGTCGAGCGAAGCTCATACCGTTGATCGTTTGCCCGAAGTTCGGCGCTGTTGCGATCCGTACCGTGGACAACCAGGTGCCCACTGCGAAGCGTGATATCGATGACCGCATGGCGCGGGACGGCGAATGTAGTGTCGTTCGAGCTCTGCGCCGGCAGCAGGAGCGGAAGCGTCGCTGTCGAGAGCAGCGTTAGCAGCGCAAACGCGCCGAGGCGACGGGTGAAGCACATAAAGATTCTCACAGCAAGGCCACGCGCCGCATGAGCGCGAGTTTGTTTTCGAGTGCGCGATCAAGTTGGCTGGAGAGCAACCGGCTACGCGGATCGCGCTTCAATGCCTTCCGGCTGTCTTCGATGGCCGCATCGATGATCGCGAGATTGCGACGCAGTGCGTACACGGTGGTGGAGTCGAGATCGGCAAAGCGCTCGTTGACCACACGGCGCAGCGACGCGATTTCGCGCTCGTAGATCGCATCGACGTCGGCCTGCGACGATGCGACGAGGATGACCGGAACCGACGAGTCTGCGGAAAGCGCCGTTTCGATCGAATCACTCCGGCGCATCGCATTCGCCGATGGCACGGAAGGCACGTACGGAACGACGTTAGTCGCGAGATTCGATGCGCGAGCCGCGCTGGCTTGCACGCGCGCCATGCGCCAGGTGACGCTCGACGTCACAACGACAAGCACGGCGGCGGCGATGGCAAACATGCGGAGAGATACGGTGCGACGCTGGCCGGGTCTTGCTTCCGGTGGCAGAAGCGGCGTACGCGACGGAATGGGAATCACGGCGGTGCCGAGTCGCGCTTCGATTCCCTGCCAGAGATCACGCGTTGGCGTCAAGTTCGGCATCGCCGCTGCTTGTTGAACGATGTCGTCAAGGTCACGCACAACGGCGTCGCACGATGCGCAGTTCCGACGATGGTCGTCCATGAATACGCGCGCGTTATGTGTCAGTGTGCCGTCGAGATAATCACCGAGGTGTCGCTCGAACGCCCCGCACTCCGGAGACGGGGGCGGGTTGTTGAAAGTTGAGTCAGTCATACCGGTCACCGTGAGAGCGCCGCGCGGAGCAGCAGGCGCGCGCGATGGAGCTGCGCCTTGCTTCCGCCAGATGTAATGCCGAGTTGCTCGCCGATCTCTTCATGAGTGAAGCCTTCAATGTCGTGCAGCACGAAGATCTGTCGCGCGCCCGCGGGGAGCAGTGCGATTGCGGCTTCAAGATCCATTCGATCACCGACCGCGACCGGACGCGATGGCGTCAAGTCGATCGCGTCACTGTCGTCGACTTGACGATGCTGTTGCACGCCGACTGTTTTGCGTCGCGTCAGGGCAACGTTGACCGCGACGCGATGCAGCCAGGTCGCAAACGCACACTCACCACGAAAACCGGGGAGCTTTTCCCAGACCCGAACGAACACGTCCTGTGTGACCTCTTCAGCCAGTGACCGATCACCGAGCATTCGGACGCAGATCGAGAAGACCCGATCAACGTGAGCACGATAGAGCCGCTCGAACGCGCGTCGGTCACCCGACGCGGCCGCCAGCTCGTCCCCGCGTGCGGGAGCGGGCGACTCGACCTGCACCGACTTGGCGGACGGAGTTTGGAGGGCGACTGGTTTGGTCACGAGCTGAGCGAGCATGGGATCCCAAGTGCGAGTTCATGGGGTTGGACGGGGCTCGCGCAAGAAAGGTTTGAACGGGGAACGGCAGCCCCAGAGTTGTGCACTGCGTGGTGGGTGGAGGGTGGTGAGTTCCCCTAATGTGCGGAGACCCAGCCCGAGACGATGGCGGGGAGTTCGGTGATGTCGCTCAGCCAGTAGGTCGGGTGGGCGGGAGCGAGTTCGTCCCGCGTGAACGGTCCCCATGTCGCCGCAGCGGTGGCCACATTCGCGGCCCGCCCGGAGTGCATGTCGTGCGGAGAGTCGCCAGTGAACAGCGCATGCGATGCCGGGATGTTCAGCCGTTCGAGGGCGAGGAGCACCGGATCGGCGAGGGGTTTGTGCCGAGTGGTCTCTTCGTAGGTGACAATCGTGTCGAAGGCGTCGGCGAGGCCGACGTGACCGAGTGATCGCGCGGTCATCACTTTGCCTTTGCTCGTGACAATGCCGGTGGCGTGGCCGTGGGCGCGGGCCCATGCAAGGGTATCGAGCACGCCGGGGTACGCGGCAGTCAGCCGTTCGAGGTGCAGCTCCTGGTACTCTCGGTATCGCGCCACAAGCGCGTCCACGTCCGCCGCCTCGCTCGCCCACTCCGCGAGTTGAGTGCGAAGCGGAGTGCCGATTCCAGCAACCCATTCGGCTCGTGTCGGTGCGGGGGTGCGACCAGTAAAGGCGTAGCGCATGCAATCGAGCAGCAGCTCGATCGAGTCGATAAGGGTGCCGTCAAGGTCGAACAACAGTGCGAGTCGTGTCATGCACTGAGCATAGCGCGAGTGCTATGGCGCTGTGGTGCGGAAGAGGAGCAGGGCGAGGATTTGCACGGGGGCGGGTGCGTGGGCCGCGTCTAAACGCGAAACCGCGGCGTGTGTCGGGGGGATCGAACAGCTTCGGCGGAGCGCGGGGAATGCGCGCCATGCGTTGAGCCAGTCGGCGGGAGCAGCAAGCGATGTCAACTCGCCAGGGCCCGCCGCGCCCGGTGAATCCGCGCGCGACAAGCTCGACTCTGGAGTTTTCCTCCACGGCCCAGCGATGTTGATTTCCAGTCGCGACCACGCCTCCAGCGCGCACTCGGCGCCGATGCCGGTCGCCGACTGGATCACCTCTTCGGCAGTGCGAATTGCTGGCGACAGCGCGCGTCGCGCGAGTGGCGGGGCGCCGGTCACTATCTGTGAGAGGCGCTGCCGAGCGAGTGCCTGCGCACGGGATGTCGCGGACGGCGTGGGTCCGGTGGCGTCGAAAACGGCACGATCAGCAAGCCAATCCTGCAGCTGGCGAAGCGCGCTGTTCACGTGACGCATCTCGGGGTTCGTGCTCGAAGCCTGCGCTTTCCGTCGCGCAGCAAGTGGGACGGGGGCCAGCACGGACGAGTCGGCGTGAGCGTGGGGTTGACGGTGCGCGCGTGGTGCGTACGTCGCATCCGTCGCAGCGCGGTCGCAGGTGCTGGAGTCGGGAATCGCGCAGACAAGCTGCCAGATGCGGGCGGATTCGATGCCGGTAGCGTTGGTATGTGCGACAATGGTTGTCGCCGTGCCGGTAGAGATTGCGGCGACCCAGCCGTTGCGCGGCGATGCGAGCTGCGCGACCGGGATTGGTGGGTGAGGTGATGTCGGTTTGGGGTGGGTGGCGGTGGCGGTGGCGGTGGTTGGTCGAGTGTGCTTTGGGTGGGGGCGTGTTGGAGGTGCGACTAGGGTGAGGGCAGATGCTGCAAGCCGCCAAGCGTGAAAGGTCGCGTGGAGTGTGGTGGCGAGATCGGCCGGGGCGGCGGAGAGCCGAGTGGTGAGTGGTGGGTTTGGGGTTTGGGTTATTGGTAGGCCGACGAGTTGGGCGGAGAGAGTGGACTTGGCGATGAGGCGGGCGGTGAGAGCGAGGGCGCGTTCGCCGGGGGGCGGAGGGGCAAACGAATAGACGTGGACCACGTCGTGCGGGGAACCAATACGAGCGGCTCGACCGATGCGTTGTCGGCGAAGGGCATCGGTCCATGGAAGATCGAGGTGCACGACCACGCCAGCATCCTGAAGGTTCACCCCTTCGGCGAGGATGTCGGTGGCAAGCAGCAGTCGAATGGCTTGGTGCGGCGGCGGTGGCGGGCGTCCCTGCGCGCTCGGCGCGAAGCGCGCGATGGCATCGGCCCGCGCCACTCGGCCGCTGGCGATGTGGGCGTGCATGCCGGTTAGCGCGCCGACGCCCGCGATATCTGAAAGCGCGCGGTAGAGCGATTGGACCGTGCGCGTGAACTGCGAAAACGCGATGACTGGGGTGTTGGGGTGTGCGGCAGCGATCTGGCGAAGGGCATTGGCGCGGGCGCGATCGCCGACGGAGTGGCGTTGGTGGTGATCGAGCAGTGTTTCAAGCGCATCGAGGTGTCGCACGAGAACCTCGAGCAGCGGTCCGACTTCGGCAGTGTGCGCGGTGAGTAGTTCGGGGAACGCCAGCTGCACTTCATGTTCACCGACGAGCCATGTGCGGAGTTCGGCATGGGTTGGATGTCGGCCCGCGAGGAGTGCCTGTTTCAGGGCTTCACCGCGCAGGAGCCGGCGCCGGATGACGTGGGTGAGCGCGGCGTCGCTTGAGCACCATGCGCGGAGGAGGCCGAGCCGGATGAGTGCACCGGCGACCGCGCCGTCGTGTGCGGGGAGTGGGGAGGGGAGTGCGAGGATGCTGTCGAGAGTGGCGCGGTCGTGCGGGATGCGCAGTGGTGGATGTTCGCGCACACGAGGCGGTGAATCGTGATGCGCGAGTGTGGAGTAGGAGTCCGACGTCGATATGGTTGTGTGGCGGATGATCAGGCGCGCGAGGGTTTCCGGAGTGAGAAGATCGTCACGCAGCCCGGCGAAGAGTGCGAGCAGGTGTCGGAGTTCGCTTGAGCTGTTGTGGAGTGGCGTTGCGGACAGGAGCAGGAGATCGCGTCCGGCGACGAATTCAGCGACGGCGTGGTAGCGGCGGGTGTTGCGAGTGCGAAGGTGATGGGCTTCGTCGACGATGACCAGCGTATTACGCGCGCGTGCTGTCGTGGCGCCGTGCGTGTCGTTCCCCTGTGGGGTCTGTGTGCGGGAGAATGCGTGCAGCGAGTGGAGCGCGATTGCTGGTGACGCGGTTCGCGCGATGGCGGCGCGCCACATCGGCAGCAGCGCCGCTGGTGCAATGACGTGGGTGTGTTCGTAGTCGTGTGCCAGTGCAAGCGCGACGTAGGTCTTGCCGAGTCCGACTTCGTCGGCCAGCAGGGCACCGTGAAACTCGCGAATCGTGCGGCGTATGCGGGCGAGTGCGCCCCGCTGGTGTGGCATGAGTGTGACGTCGCCGATCGTCAGTGGCGGTTCGTCGGTGCCATAGGCATTGGCGAGGATTGTGCGGACCGAGTCGCTCGTGGCGACGTGCCATGCGGGCATGGCTGGGGTGTGGAGCGGGGTTCGCGATGGTGGGGTCATAGGGAGTCCCAGTCGAGCAGTGGTTGCAGCGAGGCGACGGGAATGCCGTAGGCGTCGGCGGTGATCTCAGTCTGTTCTTCTGGTGAAACGCCGGTGCGTGAGGCGAGGCGTTGTCCGAGTGGTGCGAGCTCGGAGCGGGCGCTCATCCAGTTCGGGGGCAGGGGCAGTGACGCGACGGTCCAGCCGAGGTAGCGCCGGAAACCACCGCGTGCGGGTTCAGCCAGGCAGTTGAGCCATGCTCGACAGATGGGCGATGCGAGCAGTGCGCTCAGGGCCCAGGCGTCCTGGGTGGACGGAGTGCGGAGCACGTAACAGGAGTTCAGCGGGACGGTGGGGTCGTCGGCGGCGAGTACGCGGGTGCGGAGTCGTTTGCCGATATCGGCCCAGACGAGGCGTGCGGCTTCGTGTCGTGCGGAGTCGGTGCGGAAGAGGCTCCACCACGGCGTGCGTGATCGTGCGTCGCGTCGTGTTTCGAGTTGTCGCCGCCATTGGGCGAGCCAGCGGGTGGTGGCTGGCGGGAGTGTGCGAAGCGGAGTGCCGTCGGCCGCGTGCGTCCAGATGATGCGCAGGTTTTCGTCGCGGGCGGCCTTGGTGATTGCGTGTGCTGTGGGCGCACCGAAGTCGGGGATGCCGTCGCCGCGGAGTACGGGTCTGAGGAGTTGGCGTTCGATGATGCCGGCGCGGTTTTCGGAGGTTACGGCGGCGGTGGCGTCATCGTGTTCGGTGGCGTGGACGAGGAAGGCAGCGTTGCAGCCGCATTTGACGCCGAGTAGTGGGCGGCCGAGTGGGGAATCGCCGAGTGGGGGGCCGGCGAGGCGGAGGCGATCGAAGGAGGAGCGGGCGTGGAGTGGGAGGAGGAGCCAGGGTGCGGAGGGGTCGGCGCCGAGGGGTAGGGAGTGGAGTGGGGTGGTGAAGTGGTGGGTGCGGGAGCGGCGGGCGATGGAGATGTGGACGGAGGGGACTATTGACTTGGGGCTCGGGGCTGGGGGCAGCATCGCTACTGTTTTGCGAGCGACGATGAGGGATGGATAGGTGGCCGCGTCGAAGAGGGGTGGAGCGTCGCTCCAATCGTGCAGAGATTGGACGTGGGTGTGTTCGGCGAGGAAGCGGCGGGTGCCTCCGCCAGCGAGAGCGCGCCAGAGTTTTGCGGGTACGAGTAGCGCGATGGTGCCGCCGGGAGCGAGGAGTTGTGTGCCTCGTTCGATGAAGGCGGCGGCGACGTCGGCTTGTGCGGCGAAGCCTGCGGATGCGCCTGCGCGTTTGGCGCCGGTGGTCCAGGCGGCGTCGCGCATGGTGCGAAATTCCTTGCGCAGGCGCTGGCGTTCTGCGAGTGGGAGCGCGTGTGGTCGGACCCAGGGGGGATTGCCGAGTATGAGTGGAAATCCCCCGGATGCAGCGACGTCGGCGAAGTGAGCGGCGAAGCGGAAAGGGAGCGCCGCGCCGAGTTGGAGAGAGGTACGATGGCGAGCGATTTCTCGGGAGCGGACGCGGAGTTCGAAGAGGCGAGCCGTGTCGTGTCGGGTGCGGATCCGGCGTTGACCGAAGAGGTCTTGGGTTCGAAGTGATTCGATGAGTTGGCAGCGTTCGTTCGTAACGGCGGCGAGTTGTTGTGTGGATTCAGCGACCGCGCGGTTTCGCTCTTCGTTTTCGAGTTTGGCGGCGAGGGTATGTTTGCGTTGTCCTGATGCGCGTGTGTAGCGATCGCGGAGGTTGGTGAGGGTGCGAGCGCTGTGTGGAGCGTGGCGAAAGTCACCCCCCGCGAGCGAGTCACCGACGCGGATGTGGTGATCGAGATTTGGGAGTGGTGGGACGTGGCTGGCGCGAGTTTCCGGGCATTCGATGACCACTGAGAGCCAGAGTCGCAGTTCGCAGAGCCAGACCGCGACCGGATTGCGATCGACGCCGAAGATTG
>JAYUWD010000493.1:0-3048 GCA_043753735.1 Gemmatimonadaceae bacterium | reverse complement strand
GGCGAAATGTGTCAACGACATCCCAACGTCCCAATCAGAGATTAACACCGCGGGTTTTCCGATGATATACGTCTTGGCGATGGTACGGAGCTCGGTTGCGTATGAGCGGTGCGACTCGCCATGGAAAATGGTCCGCGAAAATACAAGAATCGCTACATGAACCAAGGGGATAACAATTGCGACCGGCCGCCACTTCGATTGCTCGAGCAGCCAACGCGTGCCAAGAACCATCCAGAGGACCACAAAGAAATCGGTGCTGAGAAGGAACGTGTTGTCTTCCATTGTCAGCTTGAGGACAATGTAGATATGCGGGAGCACCGTCATTGCCGACAACAAAGCGAGGCGACGGTGACCGCGAATCATGAAACATCCAGGGATCAAGAGCAACAGCAGTGCTGTGTAGTGCTTGAACTGGTACTTGAAAAAGTTGGCGGCGAATGCGCCGACGTCAATTGGACTAAAGCCGTTTACCTTGAGCAACCCTCGTCGGCCGTAAAAAAGCTCATGACCAAAGAATATCAGGTATGGCAAATACACGAGGGAACCGGCGATGACCATCGAGGCAAAAGTGCGCCACCGCGACGCCTCCTTGCGGGTCAATTCGTACGTGGGAAAAAACAAGTACGCGAAGCAGCTCAATGGCGAGACCAGCAATCCAAGCCCCGCCGCGATTCCCGAAAGCCAGGGTCGATCGCATACGTACCAAAGCATGGCCGAAGTGACACATAGCGTTTGCAGCATGTAGATCTCGCTGCTGGTCGCGTTGGAGAAGAGGCGACCACACAACGCGAGCATCAGGGAGACGAGAAATGCATCACGTCGCCCGCCGATGAGACGGCGCGCAAGGAGATACGACACTGAAAGCGTCAACGCGCCGCATACCACATTGAGATACACCATCGTCTCGTGGATCGGCACGTCGAACCACCGGCCTACAGTGTGCTGCAACGCGTATACGACCGCGTAATAACCAATGTGCAATGTCAGGTCGTCGAACTTGCCCAACAGGACATACGTCGCGTACGTCGTAGCGTCACCTCGCATCAGGAAATCGACGTTCACGCCAAAAAACGCGAGTCCCAGCGCGGCGATCAGAAGTGCATCGCGGCGTTCTTCGGATACGACCTGTGTATGCATCGTTGCATCATCAGCCAACACGTAAAGCCCCTTCTTATTTGTGAGCGCCTGCATGCATGTCACACCGCCACAATTCGCGCCGCGACGGTGCCATCCGGCACAATCGCTCGCACGATGTCGCGTTCCTTCGCGTACGTCGCCCGATAGACATACGCCACATCATCCCTGAGTTCATTACGACTGAGCGGCATAAACGTATCGGGTGAGGGCTTCCCAGCTGCGTCAAGCACTCGGATCAACGCGCCTGCAATCGCAGAAAGGTCGTTGGCCATACCGCCGGAAATTATTATTGCATTTTTCGCTGCCTCGCCAGCGTTGTGCCAATTGGCGCTCTGTCAGTGACTTGGCGATCAACAAGCGGGTGTGGCGAAAAGCCCGTCACGCGATGCGACTGGTGGATTGCTTCGGCGAAAACACAGCCGATGACCACGGGATTGGCCTTGCGCGAATCCGCCACGATCAGCACGGCGAGATCGCCCCCTGCGCATACAGTGTCATGTGGGTGCGAACCCCCTGGCATGCGCCACCGTGCTGCGATACCCGCTGGCCACGCCATGCGTTGACGAACGCTCCCTTGCCGTAGGGAGAGTTGCTATGGCTGCAGAGGATTGACGGCGATTGCATCGACTGACAGATGGTGAACGACAACAACCCGCAACGCCGTGCGACGCCGTTCCACGAATTCAGATCGCGAAGACTCAGCAGCTTTGAGCCGTCGCCGGTCTGATTCAACTCACGCGAGACCCAACGCTGATGACAATAGCCGCTTGAATCGACGAGGTGGCCTGATGCGTGATGCGGTACGATCGTTAATCCAAAAAAGATGCGAATGTTGAGCAAGCCCGGAGGCGTGAAAAACATGATCACGCAGATGTTCGCAGTACCGCGCACCATTTACTGCGTAATTCAGTGCGCCCATCAATATGAAGCTGGGGTCGCTATACTTCTAGCACGCGCCAACGGCACGCTCGGGTGGAAACTCGTATTCCAGCTCCAATCGCTCCTTCTCGCGTCAAAATTTGCGGTCGTTCAGTTGAGCGTTTAGCGATAGGGCATGTCGCCTTGGATGCTCGGGACTTCGCCATTCGGCTTGCGCGCTATTTTGGCCGGATCCCCGACGCGCGGGAGCGGCTGACTTGTGACCGGCACCCCAAGGCGGCGAGCGATCGCTCCGACAAAGCGGAGGGTCCGGCGGCAGGCACCGAGGAGACCCACCCGAGTTCTTGGCCCAGGTGCTGGTGCACCTCCTCGACATTGGCCACGTGAACACCCGCACCAACATCTGCGCCGCTTCTGTTTTACCAGAGCCCGTTGCATCCTCGATGATGGCAAGTAGTGGTTCATCGGGGAGATTTGCCGACTGGGCCCATGCTTGCGTTGGCGTTGGCGAAGCTTTCCGCGTCAACTCCGCGAACGATTGCAGCGGCGCAGCTCGCGCGCGATCAACCAATAGCATGACAAATGGTCATCGTTCTCCAATGGACCGTATACTCAAACCATTCTTGTCGCGACCCCACCCAGTCCGCAACTGGTCATGAATCCAGCCAACCACCATGAGGCAATGGCAAGTCGTTTACGATTGAGCGAAGCGGCGCGGCCATTCCGATGGTGAATCGTGCGTGCCACACGTGGGAACTCTCTCATCCCGTCGAGCCGGGTGC
This sequence comes from Gemmatimonadaceae bacterium, assembly GCA_043753735.1. Lineage (GTDB taxonomy): Bacteria > Gemmatimonadota > Gemmatimonadetes > Gemmatimonadales > Gemmatimonadaceae > Gemmatimonas. The sequence continues at coordinate 250 of JAYUWD010000493.1, read as the reverse complement.
TCACCTGCGCATCCAGCAACGGCAACTTGTCCGTGACGACGTCCCAAACAAATAGCGCTCGTCGCGACGGATCTACTTTGCCCCCCTCGGCCACACGTTGTCCGCCACATTCCGGTCCGGAAACCGACGCTGTGGATCGAGCGTGATCTTGTCGATCTTGCGACCACCGAAGTGCAAGTCAGCGTTGAACGTACGGCTCCCGGTAAACCACACATCCACCGGCCACGTCACCACCGCCGTCACGCTGTCC
>JAYUWD010000492.1:0-3050 GCA_043753735.1 Gemmatimonadaceae bacterium | reverse complement strand
CCGCTCCGTGGGCGAGAGATCCTGACGGAGATCGGCAGGACAGCCGCAAGCGCTCAGCGCGCTCACACTCACCGTGAGCAGGAAACTACGAAGGTTTTGCATGAAAATCTGGACGCGGTCCAACTCGCTGACTGATGGGTATGACTCACCCTGGCAACTTGTGGGCTGTAGTCGACATGTGCGATGTAGGTCGATCTGAAATCGGACGTGTCGCTGACAGAGTTGTTCGTGTTGACAGTCGTTTCCGCCCAATCCCCCTTCCAGTGCGCTCGTGGGCAGGCGGCGGGCGGAGAACAGGAACCCTCCGGCGGATGGCAAACGAACGAAACGGGCGCACGGATGGGAAGGCCCGTGTCATATTTCGATCACGAACTGGGGACGCTTCTCTCCGGCGACACAGAGATCACGCGCGGGGCGGAAATGACAGACGAGGCACAGGCGGGTACGGCTGAAGGCAACGGTGCGACGCCAGATGGCGTCATGCCGACCGAGCTTCCCGTTGCATCGGCAAGCGAATTGGCGAAGCTCGAACAGGCCCGGATGGAGTTGCTGCGGGTGCATCGCGCGCTGCTGGAAACGGAACGTGTACGCTACGAGAAGGTGCATGGCCGCATTGCCAACAACAGTGCGTTCCTGCAACTCGTGATCAACGATCCGTGGTTCGACTGGCTACGTCCGATGGCGCAGCTGGTCCTGTTGATCGACGAGCGCACCAGCGACAAGAAGTCGCCCTTGGGAAGCACGGAAGCGTTGTCGCTCTTTGGTCGTGCGCGTGGACTCTTGCGCGCGGACGCCGAAGGTGATGCGTTTCAGCGCCTGTTCGCCGAGTCTGTGCAGTCGTCGCCCACGCTGGCAGTTCTGGCACGGCAGGTGGCCGCAAGCCTGGGCGCCTGACCTCCACCGCAACCGGTCGAGCTCATGTCGCATGTATCCGAAGTGCCCATCGCACGGCTGGACGAAGAGATCAATCCAGTCGTCGGGGGTGCTAAACGCACGCTGGTTTCGCTCCCATTCCGATGAAAATGCGAGGTCAGATTATACGCGTGCTCCTGGTTGGTGCGGCCATGACCATCGGCACCGCCTGCACGTCGGCGACCCCCACCCGCCCGCGTGTTTCCATGGCGCAACAGCAGCAGCTGTACGCCTCACAATTCGATTTTATCTGGGATCGTTTCCAGACGCTTTACCCATCGTTCGCGTACAAGGGCGTCGACTGGAAGGCGCAGCAAGTCACCTATCGCGCGCGTGCTGCACGCGCGCGTTCGCAGGACGAGTTCATCGCCGTGGCGCGCGAAATGCTTGAACCGTTGCGCGATCTTCATGTGTGGTTCGTCGATCCCCGCGGTGAAGTCGTGCCGACGTTTCGTCCAACCACGTATGCGAACTTCGATCGCGCGCGCTGGGAGCGCGCCTTGCGCGATGCAACGCCGGTTTCGCGCGGTGGCAGTGCGGTCGAGGCGAATGTTGGAGGGTATGCGTATCTGTTCATCGAATCATGGAAGGCGCCAACCGACGCGGCGACGATCGACCTCGCCTTGGCGCGCATGCGAGACGCACCGGGGCTGATCATCGATGTGCGTGCCAACGGCGGCGGCAGCGATGCCACCGCGCTGGCGATCGTTTCCCGCTTCACACCGCGACCACTCGTGGCGTCGTACGTGCAGCTGCGCAACGGACCCGCCGTGACCGATCTCGACCCCCCTGTCGCTCGCGTCGTGGCACCGCGCGGACCGTGGCAGTTCACCCGCCCGGTTGTGATCATTGCCGGACGCGCAGGCTTCAGTGCGACGGAGAGTTTCGTGGCCGCGATGCGGACGTTGCCGAACGTCACCGTCATTGGCGACACCACCGGCGGGGCGAGTGGCAATCCGGCCACATTTTCCCTCGCCAATGGGTGGCAATTCACGGTGCCGCGCTGGCTCGAATTTACCCCCGACCGTCAACCGATCGAAGGGCGCGGCGTCGCACCGCAGGTGGCCATCCCCTGGACCCCGTCCACCTATGACAGCGAGCGCGATCCGCTGATCGATGCCGCAGTGGGCATGCTTGGCGAGCGGAAGGGACTCTATCGCATGGCTCCCGCGATCGAAGCGCCGCCGGGTGGACTTGGCAGCGGACCGCGCGGCTCATCTGGTGCAGCTGGAGCCGGTGGGGCGTCCGAAGCAGCCGGCATCCCGCGCGGGAATACGCGTGGCCGCTGAGGTTCGCGAATTGCCCGCGTCGGCAAACACACCGGTTTGGGACGACGCGTGTTGGACCGCGCTCCCCTCGCTCGAGGGGCATGCACAATGCGGCACCTGCGTCATCGGTTTGGGCGGCTCGGGACTGACCGTCATCGAGGAGCTGTTGGCGCGCGGCGAAGACGTGATCGCGCTCGACGCGGCCGATGTCGCGGCCGGGGCAGCTGGTCGCAATGGCGGATTCTTGCTCGCCGGGGCGTACGACTTCTATCACGACGCGGTGCGTCTTCATGGACGCAACCGAGCGCGTGCCATTTATGGTGCAACCCTGGCGGAAATGGCTCGCATTGCGGAAGCCGCACCTGGCACCGTGCGATTTGTCGGGTCGCGGCGCATCGCGGCCACGACGGCGGAGATCGCCGACTGTCGCGAGCAATTGGCCGCCATGCACGCCGATGGTCTCGCCTGCGAGTGGTATGACGGGGACGATGGCGTCGGCCTCTCGATCCCGGTGGATGCAGCGTTCAATCCATTGGCGCGCTGTCGCATTCTGGCGCTACGGGCGATCGAGCGAGGGGCTCGGCTGTATGCACGCACTGCGGCCACCAGCTTAGCCGCTGGGCGCGTCGAAACGCCTAATGGCATTGTTACCTGCAAACGGATCATTGTCGCCGTAGACGGGCGTCTGGAGCTGTTGCTGCCCCAACTTTCGGGGCGCGTGCGTACCGCCCGCTTGCAGATGCTGGCCACGGCACCGACCGCTGAGCGTTTCGTTCCCTGTCCGATGTACTACCGCGAAGGGTACGAGTACTGGCAACAGTTGCCGGATGGATCCATCGCCTTGGGCGGATTTCGGGACCACGGGGGTGC
>JAYUWD010000491.1:0-3055 GCA_043753735.1 Gemmatimonadaceae bacterium | reverse complement strand
CTTCCACCTGACCAAGCAGAAATCCGTACTGTCCGTTGATACCGTTGGCGTAGTTGATGATGTCCTGACCGTTGCCGGCCTTGGTCGTCATGCGCGGGTCGAGTGTGGACAGCTTGTCGCCGAGTGCCTTGCCGGCTTTGGCGATGGTGTCGGCGTTCGGCGCGTCCTTGGTGCGGGTGGTGAATCCGGCTACCTGTGTGCGCAGATCACGCACGCGCAGCACGGCATCATGAATTTCGTTGATGCGATTGGACAGCAGCGATGCAATCGAATCGCGTTCAGCGATGATCGTGGCCGACACGTCGAGACGCGGGTCTTGCAGCACGTCAAACGACTTCGTGAACACCGCGGCGCCGACCGTCAGTCGCGCTTGATAGCTGCCGGGCGGAATACGAGCGCCGCCGTCGCTTGGGGCACCAAAGAGCAGAATGCCGGGCAGCCGTGTTGGTGCCGAACGACGCAGGTTCCAGTTCACGCTGTTGAGACCTGCCTTCACGGTGATGCGATCGGTGGAATCACCACGCGACACGAACGAGCGAAGCACCGTGCCCTTCCTGTCGATAAAGTCCATTTTCACCGTCGTCGCGGTATCGGGCGCGGTGGCGAGTCGAAAGTAGACCGTGGCACCGTATGGCGGGTTGCGACCCGCGTTGCGCGCAGGGCCTGCACTCCCACCAGCCAGCATCGTGTTGCGTGGGGCGTAGAGATGCACCGGCGCATTGCTCAGTGAATCGGCGCGCTGACGAACGACCGATAGATCATCGAGAATCCAGAAGGCGCGTCCCTCGGTGGCAGCAATCAGGTCGCCGTGCTTGACCTTGAGATCGGTGACCGGTGTGACGGGAAATCTTGTGTACGGCAGCCACTGTGCGCCCGCGTCATATGAGACATACACGCCCGTCTCGGTGCCTACATACAACAGACCTTTGCGTTCGGTGTCTTCCCGCACGACGCGCACCGGTTCGTTCTCGCGCAACCCATTCACCAATCGAGTCCAGCTTTTGCCGTAGTCCGTTGAGCGGAACACGTGTGCCGTCGGATCGCCCACACGATCCTTGCGGTACGCCACGTACACCGTCGCCGGATCGAACGGGGAGACTTCGATTTCGTTCACGAGTCCATCGCCCCACGCGGCGGGGGTGATGTTGTTCCATGTCTTGCCGCCATCGCGCGTGAGTTGAATCAGTCCGTCGTCGGTGCCCACGTAAATGGTGTTCGCGTCGTGCAACGATTCGTTGATCACCACGATGGTCGCGTACACTTCACCACCCGCACCTTCGTTGGTGATCGGCGTGCCACCCCACCCCTGCCGCGTCTTGTCATTGCGCGTGAGGTCGGCAGAAATCGGCGTCCATGTGTTGCCGCGATCGGTGGTCTTGAACAACACATTGCCACCGTGATACACGACCTTGTCGTCGAACTTCGACACAGCAATCGGCGCGGTCCAGTTGTAGCGATATTTGGTTTTGTCGGTCGGCTCGGTCAGGTTCATCTCCGGCCAAGGCATGATCGCGCGCGTTATGTCCGTCTGCGCGTCGAGCTCCTCGAGAAGGCCCTGATAGCAACCGCCGTACACCAGCCGCGGATTCTTCGCACTCACACCCATGTTCGCACTTTCGCACCCCGGACCCGGTGCCCAATCGCGCACGTCGATGCTGCCACCTTCCGTGCGACTCTTGATGATCACACTCGAATTGTCCTGCTGACCGCCATACAGCTTGTACGGAAAGCCGTCGTCAACCGCGACATGATAAAACTGCGCCGTCGGTTGATTGTCCTGCGAGCTCCAGCTCCGTCCACCGTCAAGTGAAATCGCCGCGCCGCCATCATTTGCATTGATGAGGTAGCGGCTGTCCGTGGGGCTGATCCACAGCTGATGATTGTCCCCATGCTGTGCGGCCACGTTCTGAAACGTTTTGCCGCCGTCGATCGAGCGCATGACGGGCGCGTTCATCACCCACACCACGTCGGCGTTCTTCGGATCGGCGGTGATGTTCATGTAGTACCACGAACGTGTCTGGATCAATCGATCGCCCGTCATCAATCGCCACGTCTTGCCGGCATCGTCGCTGCGAAAGAGTCCACCGCTTTCCGCTTCGATGATCGCGTACACGCGGTCCGGATTGGCCGGTGACACCGCCACACCGATCTTTCCCATCAGCTTCGGCAGCCCTTCACTCAGGCGCGTCCACGTATCACCACCATCGAGCGATTTCCAGATGCCACTTCCAGCGCCGCCGCTGCGCACCTGCCAAGGCAACCGCTGATGATCCCAGAACGCTGCGTACAGTATGCGCGGATTGGTCGCATCCATCGACAGATCCGCCGGGCCACTCGTTGCATTTGCGCCCTTGAGCAACAGCGTCCACGTCTTGCCGCCGTCCGTCGTGCGATAAATGCCGCGATCGGCGGTTCCCTTCCATCGATCCCCCTGTGCCGCGACATACACGATGTCGGGATTGCTGGGATGGATGCGCACCGCTGAAATCTGGCGGGTGGCCTCCAGTCCCATGTGCGTCCATGTGCGCCCCTGGTCGGTGCTGCGATAGACACCGTCGCCATAGGTCGACGACTGTCCGCGGACCGCATGCTCACCCATCCCCACGAATATCACATTCGGATCGGACGGCGCGACGGCAATCGCACCAACGGAGCTCGTCTTGAAAAAGCCGTCGGAGATATTTCGCCAGTTGTTCCCCGCGTCGTCCGTGCGCCACAACCCGCCGCCGGTGTAGCCCGCGAAATAGGTCATCGGCTGCTGTGGAATTCCCACCGCGGTCACCGCGCGCCCACCGCGCCAAGGGCCAACGTTGCGCCAAGGCATCGCCGCGAACGTGGTCGAATCGAAGGCCGAAGCCGGTGCGACCGCGGACGCGCTTTTCGCGGATGCGCTTTTGGCGGAACCGCTCTTGGCTGACGCCTGTGCGCCGACGGGACCACAGGGGGGGAGAACCGACGCGATGACGGCCAGACTGGTGGCCAGCAGTCGCAGGGACGACGGAAGATGGGCGCTACGCATGGGCACGGAGGGGTAAGGGACACCAGAAGATAGCGC
>JAYUWD010000490.1:0-3066 GCA_043753735.1 Gemmatimonadaceae bacterium | reverse complement strand
TGTACGTCAACTGCGCCTGGTCCATGAACCATCGATTCACCGGCCCGCCCCGCGCCACGATGCGTCCCGATAAATCGCCTTGCCAGTTGTATGGAAAGGGCTTGCCGTTGATCTGACGCAGCAGATCGGTATTGGCCGGCTGCAGATCCATCGCGACATCGGTCACACGCAACACCGGCCCGCCAACGCCGAACGTCATCTTTCCGCGCACACGCGACCGCAGCGATTTCGCATCCATGTCGCGCAGCGCGTATTCCATCACATTCAGATCCTTTGGATCGTTCTTGATCGTCAGAATCGTACTGCCGCCCCCGGTTTGCGGCAGCGATGGATCGATCCACGCGACATCGGCCATCGCGACGGTGTCGCCACGCAATTTCACATTGTAGCGCACCGGTTTGTCGCCGCCCCATACAACTTTCACATCACCGCGCACTGACGAATTCGCGAGGTTGAACTTCGCGCTGTCCACCCACAACGAGTCGTCGAGCTTGCGAATGGTGCCGCTGAGATTGCGGAACCACAACGGCGGATAGACCCACACCACGTCGAATTTTCTGAACGCAAAACGCTGGCCCGCCGAATCATGATCGGCGAGTCGCGAGCGACCAAGCGCAAGATTGCCGCGCACGAACCGATACACTCGCACGAGACGTGTGGTATCGCGCCGCATGCCCGCGAGACGCACCGTTTCGCGCCGGATCTCGCCATCGAGACGCCTGGTGTTGAAGGTGATCGCGCTGTCGCGCTTTGCGCCCTTGAGCGAGTCGGACGGTGCCCACGGCTGGCGCACGACCAACGTCCCTTCGTGAATCGAGGCAGTGTCAATCGCGACATATTGACCAAAGCTGCCCGGGCGTTCCGGAAGTTTGGGCCCGCCGCGACGCATCGCGCGCTTCCAGTTCCAATCGTCGGCACCGTAATCGACCAACGTCACAATCGGTCGCTCGACGTCGAGCGACTTGAGGATGATGCGGCGATCCAGCAGATCGCGCGGATCGTACGTGACGCGAATGGGACCGGTGCTGAGGAACGGAGTGCCGTCAGGCGTGCGAATGTCGAGCGAATCGATCGTCACGTCCGTGAACAACGAGCCGCCAACTTTTCCGACGTACAACTTTCCGGGGATCGCGGCCGAAAGTGTCGGCACCAACGCGTCCATGATCAGCGCGCGCCCCCGATTGGTTTGCGTCAGCATCGCAATCGCGCCGACACACAACGCGCCGAAGGCAAGCAGCACTGTCGCGGTTGCAAGGACGACGGTACGACGACGCGGCGCCATTACTGCACCGCCTCGCACACGGTGTCTGTCGATGAACAGGAGCGCACTAAAAAGCCTGGCCGATCCAGATGCTTGGATTCAGACGGCCGAGCAATCCAGTGCGACGTTCTGGACGGAATGTTCCGGGACACGCACCGGCATCCTGCGCTGGAGGGGTGGTGCTCACCAACGCAGTCCGTACAGGCAACGTGTTGGTCGGACTCACGCAGTACAGTGGCGCAATCCCCGCTTGCAACGGTGCGTTGTAGTAGGCGGCACCGGCAGGCAATCGGTAGCCGTTGTAGCCGAGGTCTACACGAATTGCACCGAACGGCGACACAATGCGTACTCCCACCCCCGGCGTGATCTTCACCCTCGCACCATCGTCGGTAACAGTTGTCCCCTGCAAACTCCCTGCACGGTTCCACAGCCGGCCTGCGTCCGCAAACATTGCCAGCTGCAGCAGCCTCGGCGCCACAGGACTCGGCACCTGCAACTCGAGATTGCCGACGAACAGCGCATTGCCACCAGTTGGCACTACACGTTCCGCGATGCTCCCCGAATCGGCACGGAAAAACAATTGCCCGTTTTCGCTCACGTTCCGATATCCATCCACGATATACACGGCAGGGCCAAGCTCGTTCTGACGGAAGCCGCGCACGGTCGTCGGCCCGCCGGCGTACAATCGCTCCTGCGGCGGAATGAAACCGCTCAGGTTCGGATTCGTACCGCCGCCGAACACGAGTCCTGCACGCAGATGCGCAACAACCGTCGCACCGTATCCGACATCGTGATACCAGGTTGCATCCGCCGTGCCCCGCTTGAACTGCTGCGATTTGTCGGAGCCGAGTAGCGTCGATGCGTAGCGCAAACCCGCGCGCAACGTGCTCCCGCCGGACGGTCGCAACACGTCGTTCACGCGTGCGCGCACCACCGAATACTCGAGCGCGGCAAGTCGATTGTTCCGCTGCAGAAAATTCCGCGAATCGCTGTCGCACGCATTGAACACCGCGCAGAAAAATGCGGGCTCTGCTTCCGTGCGGCCCAACTCCAACTGATACGACAACGTGCTCGGCACCTTCGACTGCAACGGGTTCGTCACCGACAGCGCGCCGCCGATGGGTGCGCGGCGCAGAAACGCGCGATATTCCGACAACGTCGAACTGAACACGGTCAGCGTTGGCACACGCGATTGGTTGGCGCGCACCGGCTGACGGATCGTCATGGCGGTGTAGTAGTTGAGAGTCTTGCTGTACGGGTCCGTGCGCGCTTGCCGCTGACAGAGCGAGGGCGCGCCATTGAGGGGCGCACCGATACCGATCTTGCTCACGCGGGCGGTCAACTCGAGCCGTTGCGCAAATGGAAGAAAATCTCGATCGGTCAACGACCCCTGCATGCGAAAGCAATCGAGCGTCGCCCAACCAATGCCCCCGCGGGCCGCCCACGCATCACCTTCAACCAGGAGCGCGACAAGATTCACGGTCGAATCGCCAGGTGGCTGCACACTGTCGGGGCGCAGATCCACCCGTTGGAATGCGTCGGTCTGATAGAGGTTCCGTTGTGCGTCGATGATCGAGCGCGCTGAATACCAGTCGCCGGTGCCCAACGCCATCGTACGACGAATGGTCGCGTCGGACACACGCCGCGATCCGGTCGCACTGGTATCGACGCGAATTACAATGCGCCCCAACTTTGCTCTCGTACCCGGCACCACAGTGACTTCCACATCTGCCGTTCTGGCCACGCTGTTGGTCGTGTACGCCAGCAACGCTTCAGCCTGTGGCCACCCCACATTGCGTAGTCGC
>JAYUWD010000489.1:0-3084 GCA_043753735.1 Gemmatimonadaceae bacterium | reverse complement strand
GGAGCTGAGCGCGAAGCTGGGACCGTCGATCGCGAAGTGGCAATATGGCCAAGCGCACTTTCACCATGTGCGCATTTCGCATCCGCTCGACGCCGTGGTAACTGACTCACTTCGCAACTGGCTGTCGCCCGGCCCTGTCGCTCGCGGGGGGTACGCCAACACACTCAACGCGACGGGCAACGGCGACAACCAGTCTGCAGGCGCGAGCATGCGTGTGGTGTTCGATCTCGCCGACTGGGAACGCGCCACCGTCACGAACACCCCCGGCCAGAGTGGGGACCCCCGCTCGCTTCACTATCGCGATCTCTTTCTGCCGTGGACGCAGGGTGTGTACGCGCCACTGCCGTACAGCAAATCAGCGATAGCAAAACGGACGGAGACCGTGGAGGTCATCCGTCCGTAGCGTTGCGCAGTTTTTTGCTTTTTGTTTTCCTACTGCGACGGACCACCCGCGGCAGCGCGCGTCACGGGTGGATCTTTGGGTTTTTCACCCTGAAGCCAATAGCCAAACCACTGCCGAAGTCGGCCCAATCGATCTACCAGCAGCCACGGTTCACCGGTGCGCGAAAGATCGTGATTCGAGCGCGGATAGCGCACCATCTCCACCGGCACGCCCTGCTTCTTGAGCGCCATGAACCACATCTCGGCGCTGCCAATCGGCGTGCGGAAGTCTTCTTCCGACTGCACCATCAGCATCGGCGTCTTCACCTTGCTCACGTAGCGAATCGGTGACAGCGTGTCGTAGAGTTTCTGGTTGTCCCACGGCTTCCCGTAGAATTCGAATTCAGTGAGCCCCTGGGCATCGCTCGAGCCGTACCAGTACGTCCAGTCGGTGATCGTGCGATCGGTCTCGATCGCCTTGAAACGCTGCGTGCGCGTCGCGAGCCAAGTCGTCATAAAGCCGCCGTACGAACCACCAGTCGCCCCCATCTTCGTGCTGTCGACATCAGGACGCTTGGCGACGATGTCCACCGCCTTCATCAGATCTTCGTAGTCTTCAAGTCCCCACCGACCGCGCGTGCTGTACGTAAACGGTGCGCCGTATCCGCTCGAGCCACGCGGGTTCGTGAAGAGCACGAACATTCCTTGCGCGGCGAGATTCTGGAATTCATCAAACCATCCTTCGCCGTACGAAGAATGGGGTCCGCCGTGGATGTAGATCACCATCGGATATTTCTTCCCCGGCTCGTATCCATACGGCTTCATCAACCACCCTTCGATTTCCATGTTGCCGACGCTCTTGTATGTGAATCGTTCGGCGTCGCTCCACACCACATCCTTGTTCACGTCGTCGTTGAAGCTCGTCAACTTGCGTTCGCCCGTACCGTCGGCGTTCGCCACAAACAGCTCTGGCGGCTGCGCCATCGACGTCGCAACAAACGCCACGATCCTGCCCGTCGGATCGTACGAAGTTCCACGGATCTGACGACGACCGTTCACGATCTCCTTGGGCGCAGTTTTCCCCGTGAGATCGGCACGCATAACGGCGCTCCGTCCACCGATTTCTGCGTTGAACATCAACACGCCATTCGGCAGCCAATCGATGTTCGCTGGCTCGAACTGCCAATCGCCGATGATGTTCTTTGGTACGCCACCGGCCGCATCAACGAGATAAATACGCGCCGACTTCACGCGCGCCGGACGGCCGACGAAGGCGATCGTTTTGCTGTCCGAACTCCACGCAAAATCACTCTCCGCACCCGTCCATTCAGCCACCTTGCGCGGCATACCGCCATCAACGCTCATCACATAGATGTCGGCATCATTCCGCTCGGCTTCGTCGCGCACCTTGTTGTACGGAAGTTTGGCGAGCGAGTCGCGGTCCAGCTCCACCGCAGAATCGGGGCGCAATTTCGCGTCCGCGACGAACGCAATCCACTTGCCATCGGGCGACACCGTCGGCGAACGGTGCGAGTAGTTCGTACTCGTCAACATCTTCTTCGTGGTATCACCTAACGCCTGCGTCCATATCTGCTGTGGGCGCCAGGAACGCGCGACTGCACGCCCCGGCACAAAACCAGCACCATTCACCTTGTACGACATGTCGGTCACGTGGCGTCCGTCAAAACGCAGGGGATCGGCTGGCCGGGTGATCGCGTCAAACGTCGGCTTTGCCATCGGCTGCATGCGCGCAAACGGATCGGCCGCACGTTGCGCGCTGTCGGTACGCGCGGGACCGCTGTACACGGCGAACGCGTGGTTCGACGGCATTGAACCGTCAGGGTAGTTGTCAACCTGAATTGCTTCGCCTGATGGCTGATCGAGACGGATCGCCCATGTGCTTCCTCGACCACCCGTGCGCTGCGACGTGAAGAACAGGTACTTGCCGTCCGGGGACCAGCGCGGATTGGAACTTTCCGTGCTCGGCGCAGTCCAGCGCTGCGGCTCACCCCCATCGGCGTTCACAACCCAGACTTCGCTGTGCCGACGATTTTCCGCTTCCTTGACGCTCGTCACCGTCATCGCGATGCGCTTGCCGTCGGGGGACACTGCCGGCGAGCTGATGTTGTTCACGCGATACCAATCAGCGAGCAGCATTGCGCGCGGCCCTCTGGGAAGACGGGCCATCTGAGCAGCATCGGCGGGTGCGTCGGCGGCAGCGGCGCCACCACGCCCGCCGCCGCGCTGAGCAGTTACGAGCGACGGCGTCAACGCCACCACAGACACCAGGATGGCTGCGCTGGCGCGGCGCAGAACGGGCACATGATTCATGGGAGAAGTCTCGGGGACGGAACGTATGGGTAGGACACGCTTGGCAGGTTCCGATGCAGGGAATGTTGAGCGGACGCGACGTGAAGAGCAACATGATCATTCGGCAGGTATCACAAAGATTGCGACGACTCCTGATTGTCGGAAAGTTCTTGCTTGCGTCGGGCCAGTCGCGGCCCTAGGATGACTTTGTTGCGGAGGAGCGCCGCGATCGCACCAGCAGCTGAACGTGAAGTACCCGCTGGATCTCGGTTTTCGCCCGAAGTCCCACCCATAGTTTCAGGAGGTGACCAATTGTCTAAATCCCGTCCCTTTGCCGGCTCGACCTGGGCAAACGATCTCCTGATCGACGCCCGGTAAATCGGGTTCCGGTTC
>JAYUWD010000488.1:0-3084 GCA_043753735.1 Gemmatimonadaceae bacterium | reverse complement strand
CTGTCGAATCCTTTGGCGGATGTGTCTTGAGGCTGTCGGCACGATGCGTGGAATCGACCACGAACTGCTTAGACGCGCGCATGTACGCATACCCAGAGCCGCCACCAACGCCGGCGAGGATTGCAATCACGGCGGGGATGATCAACTGCTTCATCGAGTCTGACCGTCGTTACGGGGAGCGGCGCCCTGAGGTGCGCCGACATGGCTGCTGGACGACGCACGTTCATCGTCACGGGATTCCTGCTTGCGACCGAAACGCGCGAGCGCAATTTCGTCCATCTGCAATCGGTCCTTGTGTGCTTCCTCGGCGCGCCACACCGTCGCGTGCCGTTCCTTCAACCGATCAAGCACGCGACGATCACGCGCCGCGAGTTCGAGCTTCGACAGCGCGTCCGCAACAACACCATCCGCGGCCTGCACCTGTTCCACGGCGCTCTCAAGACGTGTCTCCAACGACTGGAGCACAATACCGAGCTGCTGCAAGTGTCCGATCCGCGAGTCACGCTGTTGCGTTGCGCCGATTTCCTTGCGCGACGTTTCATGCAGCTCGGCGAGTTGGTCATGCGCACGACGCGCTTCGTCCGCAGCATCACGCGCGACACCCAAAGTGCGCGACGCCGCCTGTTCGGCTTCCTGGCGCAGTTCGAGCACACGTTGCAGACGAAAGTGAAACATCAGGCGCGCCTCGTTGCGACAGCGTTATCGATGGCCTGCCCGATCGCTGCAAGTGCGTTGCAAGTATCGCCGTATTCCGTAATCTCATCGGGGCGCTGCTTCAGGAAGTCGAGTGCCCGCTCACGATACGTGATCGCCGCATCGACATACGCGTCACTGCCGCGCTGGTACGCGCCGACCATGATCAAGTCTTCCTTTTCACGATACGCGGCTTCAAGACGCAACAACGAGCTGCCCGCGCGCTTCTGCGCATCGTTGACGATCGCATCACGCACACGGCTCTTGGACTCGAGCACATCGATCGCCGGAAAGTGATTCTGCGCCGCGAGACGACGCGTCAACACGATGTGGCCGTCGAGAATCGAGCGGGCCGCATCGGCCACGGGTTCGTTGAAATCGTCACCGTCAACGAGCACGGTATAAATGCCGGTGATGCCACCCACGGCTGCATTCCCTGCGCGTTCGAGCAACCTCGGCAGCGCGGCAAACACAGAAGGTGGATACCCTTTGGTGGTGGGCGGCTCACCGGTCGCCAAACCGATTTCGCGCCATGCCATCGCAACACGCGTGACCGAATCCACCATCAACAACACCTGCTTGCCCTGATCGCGGAAATATTCCGCAATCGCTGTCGCCACGAGCGCACCGCGCGCGCGAATCAGCGCTGCCTGGTCGCCAGTTGCAACGATCACGATCGAGCGCGCCAACCCTTCTGCGCCCAATGAGTTTTCGATGAAGTCGCGTACTTCACGACCGCGTTCGCCAAGCAGGGCGATCACGTTCACATCCGCTTGCGCATGACGCGCGATCATGCCGAGCATCGTGCTCTTGCCGACACCGGAGCCGGCGAAAATTCCGACACGTTGTCCGCGGCCGATCGTGAGCAGACCATCGATGGCTCGCACACCGGTTTCAAGCGGACGATTGATCGCTTCCCGGTCGAGCGGATTGGGCGGTTCTGCAGAGAGCGGCACGCGCTCAACGACATCGAGCTTTCCCTTGCCGTCGATAGGATGGCCCAGGCCATTCAGCACGCGACCCAGCAGCCCCGGACCAACGTCGACACCGAACGTCCGGCCGAGCGGCTGCACACTGCAGCCGGGATGCAATCCATCGAGTTCGCCAAGCGGCATCAACAGCACGCCACGCTCATGAAAACCGACGACTTCAGCGAGCACCGAGCGATCGCGCGAATGACTCGTGATGCGGCACAGCGCGCCAAGTCCGACTTCGAGGCCGGTCGCTTCGAGCACCAGACCGACCACGCGTGTGACACGACCATACGCGGCAAACCGATCGACGCCGTCGAGCCGCGAAAGCATCGACTCCGAGACGGGAGCCGCATTGTCGTTGAAGGACGTGGACAGCTGAGTCGTGACGCTCATGCGAGAATCCTCATGCCTGCACCTGGCCGACCGTGCGATAGGCACGCTCGATCGACGTGTCGACGCGACCATCGATGATCCGCTCGCGTCCCTCGACCAGACATCCGCCGCGCAGAATGTGCGCATCAGAAATCCAGCGCACGTCGCGCATGCGACCAGCCGCATCCGGCTTGAGCGTCGAACCGCAGGATGCAACGTCGTCCGGATTCAAGCGGACCGTGATAACCTGATCCATCGGGAACTGCGACAGCGCGCGTAGCACGAGACCGCGGACGATCTCGGGATCGATTTCGACTTCGCGCTGCACGAGGTGACGCGCGACCACGATGGCGAGTGCTGCAATATTCTCTTCTGCGTTCGACGTCCAGCGCGCTTCATGCCCCCGCACCGACTCGATCGCGCCGGCCAGTGCCTGCACCGACGAAGCGATCATCGTTTCGGCGAGCAGATTCGCCGTGGCTTCACCATCGGCGCGACCGCGCGCGTACGCGTCGGCTTCGAGCTGTGCCCGATCGATCGCGAACTGCGATCCATCGAACGTGGCTTCGTTGCTGAGTTCAACGGTGTCGTGATGCGCCGGCTCGACCGGCATCGCAAAGATGTCGGGCATGTCAAGTTCATCGAGAGCCCACGGCATGCAATCCACTGGTCGATTCCGGTCAGATGATGACATCGTCGGACCCGCCGCTCATCACGATCTCGCCCGTCTCTTCGAGCGCCCGCACCTTCGACACGATGTCCGTCTGCGCTGCTTCGACATCGCGCATCTTGACGGGGCCGAGGAACTCCATCTCTTCCTTGAGGCCGGCCACGGCACGCTGCGACATCGTCGCCATGATCTTGGCTTTGAGCTCTGGGCTCGCGGCCTTGAGTGCGAGCGCCAACTGCTTGACGTCCACTTCGCGCAGCAAGCGCTGCAGCGACTTGTCGTCGAGCGAAGAAAGATCTTCGAAAACGAACATCAGGTTCTTGATCTGATCGCTGATGCCCGGATCCTTTTCGGCAACGAAGTCGAGCACTTCCT
>JAYUWD010000487.1:0-27960 GCA_043753735.1 Gemmatimonadaceae bacterium | reverse complement strand
AGCAGCAGGTCGGCGTTGGCAGTCCAGCTGTCGCCTTCGCAAAGCGGTGCGTCACCGGCGACACGCAGCGCATCGCGCAGCACGGAGATACGCACCAGGCGCATCGAGCTGGTGAGGTCCTTTACACCGTCGATCTTCACGAATGGACGCAAGGCCCATCCCGCTGCAGAAAACAGTCGTTTAACGGGTTTGGGTGCATCGACGACGGCGGTACGCTCGCCGACCACGAGATCGGCGCCGCCTTCGAAACGTCGCGCGAACTCCGGAACGATTCCTGGCGGATCGGTGAAATCGCCCTGCAACAGCAGCATTGCGTCACGACGCGGATACCGCGTCTGCCCAGAGACGTATCGCATCAGTGCATCGATGGCGCCAGCGTAGCCTACGGGCTTTGCGCCACGCAGGACGGTGACGGGCATGGCGTGCGCGTATTGCTCCGCCACGTCGGCCGTTTCGTCGTCGCTCGCGTCATCAAAGACCACGACTTCGTATTCACGCGGAAATTCGGCAAGCACCGTGCGCAGCCGCCAAAGCAGCACGCCTATGGTGGCGACCTCGTTCTGTGCAGGTATGGCGAGGTAGAGCACGTGGTCGGGCGATGGGTCTCGAAAAAAATTCTCTGGCGCACTGGTGTGCGTCCGATAATAACAGAGAAGGGGCCACGACGTATGGTGGTTGGCTGCGAACCGTTTCAGGAGGTGACTCCATGATACTCGCAAACGTACGGTCCCGGCTCACCCGGGAGGATGCGCAACTCGTTGTTCGGCTCGTCGCACGCGGTTCTGGGCGCGCATTGGACGAAGCAGAGAGCATGTTGGCCGACCAGGGGATCGACCCGCTGCTGGACGATCCGCGGCTGGAGGAAGGGCTGCTCGACTCACGACAGGGTAGTCACGCCTCACTGCCCCTGTTTAGCTACGTGGTCGTACGCAACACCCTCCTCAAGGCGGGGGAAAACGACCGCAACCTGGCCGACTACGTCTCTTCGATCCTGCTGCACTTCGGCTTGCGGCAACGGGCGAACCAAATAGCCGCCCACGACGACGAGACCTACACCACGCTGGCTTCGATCGGCGACGCCATCGAAGGGAGTGACCCCAGGCGGAGCTATCTCGCTCGGGCGCACCTCGGCAACTACGCTTTGTGGATGAGCGGCATTTTTCCCGACCTGATCGAACGACGCCGGTGGCGTCGCGGCGGTCCAGACCTCGACTACTTCGAGACGATGGGAAAACGTGGATACCAACTTGCGGCCGATCACCGGCTGGCGTCCGCTCAAGGGATGTCACCCCTGTTCGCGAACGCCGCGGAAAAATTTCCCAAGATTCGTGTGGCACTCAATCGGGTGAGCGACCGCTTGTTCTTCCCGAACGTGAATTCGCCGGAACGGTTGATGCGGCAGGTGAGGGATGGGGGGTGGAGGTAAGGAGGGAGATGGGTTCGTTTTCAATAGGTTTGTGGCGAGTCTCAGCCCCGGGCCCGCAGTCCCTCCCCTGTCCCCCTCCCGCCGCCGTCTGTATCCTGCGTGACCGCCGCGGGTACACACAGAAATTCTTTCCTCGCCATCGTCGCGATCCGTCTCTAGCATGTTCGATCAATTCCGGGATTCTTTGCGCGCACTCTCTGATCGGCTGGCGCCTGAAGAGCGTCGTCGCGTCGTTTCTTCAATGCGCGATGCGATGGTTCATGCCAAACTTGGCGTCCAGGATCTACGCAGCGGCATTGCGGTGACAGAGACGCGACTTGCGACCGAACGGACGGAGCTCGACACCGTTCGTCGACGACTGGGCTTGGCGGCGCAGATCGGTGACAGTGAAACGGTCGCGGTCGCTGAGCGCTTTGCAACGCAACATGCCGAGCGCGTGGCGGTGCTCGAGTCGAAGCTGATGGTGCAGCAGCAGGAGCTGACGATGACCGAGCGCGAACTCGATGAGATGTCGTCACAGTTGCGCATGGCGGCATCGGGCATTGCGCCGGGCGGTGTCTCGGCCGATGTGCAGGCGGAACGCGAACTCGAGGCGTTCATCGCTGGCGCGGCAGACAGTGCGAACGCGAAAGACGGGAGTGCGGCATTCGCGGGTCGTGACGACGTTTCACTCGGCGGTACGTTTTCGGGTGGAAGCACGCCTGGCGACGCGTCCGGCAGTGGCGCGTCTGCGCGCCGTTCGCGTGCCGAGCGTGAAGCAGAAGCGGAAGAGCGATTGGCCGCTCTCAAGCGACGCATGGGAAAGTGAGCACGGCGCGGCGCTTTGCGGGTGCCTTGGCGACATTGGCGGCGCCGTGGTGCATGCTGAGCGGACAGAGTATCTCGACCCGACCGCAGGCTGTGTCAAGCAAGGGTCGTTTGCCGATCGCGGGATGTGCTGGGCAGACCATCAGCAACATCGTTGTCGTTACGCAGCCGCCATACACCGACAAGCTCCCACGTCGTTTCGAGTTTCTGCGTCGCGCCGCTCGTACGTTGCATGTGACCACGCGCGATCAGGTGATTCGGCGATACCTGCTGCTGGATGTCGGGCAGCCGTGTAATCAGATCCGTCGCGCCGAATCCGAACGCATCCTTCGCGCGCAGCCGTTTTTAGTGGACGCGCGCATTCAGGTGTACGACGACGAAGAAGGCGGGGTGCGTCTCGAGGTTGAGACGCGCGACGAATTCAGTCTGCTCGCCGGTCTGGCTGCATCGCCACCGTCCCCGTTTCTCAAAGGGTTGCGTCTCGGCGAAAACAATCTCGGCGGCAATGCCTTGATGGCGGCCGTCGAGTGGCGTGACGGGCGCGCATATCAGGATGTTCTCTCTGCGGAGTTCACCAACTACCAGTTTGCCGGAGGACGCCAGATTCTTCGCATATCCGGCACGCGCTTGGAACGTGGGCAGGAGCTGCGGGCCGAAATTGTACGTCCATACTTCACCGACCTGCAGCGATTCGCATGGATTGGCTCTGTTGGTGGGACGCGCGGCTTCACCGAATTGATGCGTCCACAGCAAGGGCGGAATGCGGTGAACGTGACGCGTCAATTTGCCGACGTTGGCGGTTTGGTGCGCGTGGGTTCCGTGGGCCGCCTGAAACTCCTTGGCTTTTCGCTGACGCGTGAATTGCAGAAAGCCGACTCTGTTGCGGTGCGGATCACGCGGGACGGTTTTCGCCCCGATTCAGGTGACCCACTGACGGCGCGCTTTCGTCCACTCAACGTTGTGCGCGCGAACGGACTGTTCGGATTGCGTCGAATCGGCTTTCAACGCGTGCAAGGCTTCGATGCATTGACTGGTGCCCAGGACGTGCGCGTTGGTCTGGAGATCGGCGCGATATACGGTCAATCGCTTGGTGTAAGTCCGACACGCGATCGCGATCACTTCCTTGGCGGCAACATATACGCAGGGTGGGGCGGACCGAAGTCGTTTGGCGGTGTGCAGGTGGTAAGCGAAGCGCGCTACGACCGTGATGCGCATGAGTGGGACAACATGGTCACGAGTGGGCGCATGGCGTGGTATTTCAAGCCTGCGGTCCGGCAACTCACGCTGCTGCAAGGCGAATGGAGTTCGATTCACCACATGGGAGTGCCGGTGCAGTTGTCCATGTCCGATTTTTTGGGCGGGTTGCATGCACACAACCGCTCGCGTGAACCCGGCGCACAACGTCTGCTCTTCCGCTCCGAGCAACGCCTGATCGTCCCGACGCGCTACAACATCGCCGACTTCGGCCTCGCAACCTTCGCGGAAGGCGGGAAGCTATGGGGCGACCAATCGGTGCCGTATTCCGTCGATACGCCATGGCGTGGTGCCGTTGGCGTATCGATTCTGGTGGCGGTGCCCCCGCGATCGCGGCGCATGTGGCGCGTCGATTTTGCGTTTCCGGTGAGCAACGATCCGGACAAGAAATTCGAGATCCGATTCATCAGCGACGATCTCACTCGACTCTTCTGGCGCGAACCGTCGGACGTCGAACCCGCGCGCGAACGCACGTTGCCCAAGAGTTTGTTCAGGTGGCCGTAGCGACAGTGCTCGACCAATGAACCGCTAAACGGCGCCTTCGTCCTTCACGCCGGCCATCATCCGGCGGATTGGAACGATCATCACGATCAGGATGACCGTAGACACAAACAGTGCGATCGCCGTGCCGCTGAAAACAAGTGGCGTTTGTTCGAGCTTGGTCGGATCAACTCGACCGCCAACCAGTCCGGCGACGAGATTGCCCACCGACGTTGCGAGGAACCAGATCCCCATCATCTGGCCCACGTATTTGCGTGGTGCCAGCTTGGTCATTGACGATAGTCCGACAGGGCTGACACACAACTCGCCGAACGTTTGCAGCAGGTAGCTCATGACCAGCCACCACGGAGACACGAGCGTCTTCCCACCGCTTGCGACCACTTCGTTGGCGGCGAAAAGCATGATCAAAAAGCCACCACCCGCAAACGCGAGGCCGAGCGCAAACTTCGCGGGGCTTGAAATTTCGAAGCCGCGGCTCGCCATCCCGACCCAGAGTGCAGCAAAGATTGGCGAGAAGATGATGATGAACAGCGAATTGACGGACTGAAACCATGTGGCGGGGATCTGCATGCCGAACATTTTTCGTTCGGTGAAATCCTTGGCGAACAGCTGCAGTGAGGTGGGTGCCTGTTCAAAAGCCGCCCAGAAAATGGCGGCGAAAACGAAGAGCACGAAGATCACCGCAGACCGTTTCTTCTCTTGGCCCGTTAGTCCGGCAAAGGCAAAAAGGTAGGTGAAGAAAGCGACTGCGATGCTCACGAGCACGACAGTCATCGATTTCCCGATCGCTTGGGGATCGAGTGCAACCATACCGCTGCTTGCGAGCGCGAAGACCAGGACAAGCACACCGAGTCCGGTGAACGTCACCGTTTTCACAAAGCTTTCGCGCTTGCGCTGCACGGCTGCATCAGGATCGCGCACGATGTCCTGTCCGAGCGTGCCGAGGAGCTTGGGTGCACCAATCCAAAACGAGAGTAGACCAAGTGCCATACCTACGCCGGCCGCGCCAAAGCCCCAATGGAAACCGACCATTTCGCCGAGGGTGCCCGTGACCAGCTGGCCCAGGAAAGAGCCGGTGTTGATCCCCATGTAGAAGATCGAGAAGCCGGCGTCGCGGCGCGCACCACCTTCCGGATACAAGTCACCAACGATGGCCGAAATGTTCGGCTTGAGCAGTCCGGTACCGCAGACGATCAACACGAGGCCAAGGAAGAAGCAGATCTTGTTGAGTGATCCGCCGGCAAAACCAGAGAGACCGATGGCGAGGTGACCGAGCGTGATGAAAACCGCTCCAGTGAGAATCGCGCGGCGTAGTCCCAGCCAGCGATCCGCGATCCAGCCGCCGGGGAGCGACGCGAGATACACCGAGGCGGCGTAGATGCCAACGATCGCCGATGCTTGGGTGCGCTCGAAGCCAAAACCACCTTCGTTGAGAGCGGCGGCCATGAAGAGCACCAGCAGCGGGCGCAGCCCATAGTACGAAAAGCGCTCCCACATCTCGGTCGTGAACAGCAGCCCGAGTCCTCTCGGGTGCCCGAAGAAGGCGCGGTCGTTCGTTGGCGCAGCCTTTGTTGAATCAGCGGGGGTCACGGAGTCTGAGCTGGAGTGGACGCGGACGTTCTGTTCACCTTGATACAGGCAACGAAGTGTCCTGGCGATTTTTCTTCGAGCGGCGGCACGATGCGGGTGCACGCCTCATCTTTTGCCGGATCCGGGCATCGCGGATGAAACACACAACCACTCGGCGGATTGGCCGGTGAAGGTGGTTCGCCGTGAAGTAGAATACGCGTGCGATTGGAGGTCGGATCGGGCACCGGCACTGCGGAGAGCAACGCCTGCGTGTACGGCATGAGCGGTGTCGCAAAGAGCGAACGACGGGAGGTCAGTTCGACGATGCGGCCGAGGTACATCACCGCGACACGGTCAGCCATGTGTGCAACGACTGCCAGATCGTGTGCGATGAAGAGGTAGGCGAGTCCGCGATCGCGTTGCAGATCGCGCAGCAGATTCACGACCTGCGCCTGTACGCTTACGTCGAGTGCGGACACTGGTTCGTCGCACACGATGAACGAGGGCTCAACGGCCAGCGCGCGCGCGATACCAACGCGTTGACGCTGCCCACCGGAGAACTCGTGCGGATAGCGCGATGCGTATTCGGGGCGCAAACCGACTTCGTCCAGCAACTTCGCGACACGCGCGTCAGCGGCAGCGCCTTCTGCCAGTTGATGGACAATGAGGCCTTCACGTATTGCCGCCCCGATCGTCATGCGTGGATTGAGGGAACCGTACGGATCCTGAAACACGATCTGCATGTGACGTCGCATGCGACGCAGTGCTTCACCACGCAGCGCGAGAATGTCGGTTCCGTCAAAGACGATGCTGCCGCTGGTCGGTTCGACAAGACGAAGAATGGCGCGACCCGTTGTCGTTTTGCCGCATCCGGATTCGCCAACCAGCGCGAGCGTTTCGCCGGGCGCAATGTCGAATGAGACGCCGTCAACCGCTTTCACCGCTCCCGTCACGCGTTGCAGCAGACCGGTGCGAATGGGGAAATATTTGGTGAGGTTGTCGATGCGAAGCAGCGGCGCGGTGAGCGTGCCAGGGGCGCGCTCGGCGTGGGCGAGGCTGGTCATGCGCGCACTTCCCGTCGCACACGACGTTCCGGTTCCTGCACCAGGTGGCAGCGCGCGCGGTGCGCTGATCCGATTTGAAGCAATGCGGGTTCCTCGGTCGCGCACCGTTCAAACGCATAGGCGCAGCGATCACGGAAACGACAGCCAGTGGGCCAATCGGTTGGCGCGGGTACGGTGCCGGGAATCGTGGTCAGACGCGCTTGATCCGCACCCAGGCGCGGAACTGCAGCAAGCAAACCTTCGGTATACGGATGCGAAGCGTTGGCAAAGAGCGATTGCACCGGCGCTTCTTCAACCACCTGGCCGGCGTACATGACGATGACGCGCGACGCCATTTCCGCGACGACGCCGAGATCGTGCGTGATGAGTAGCAGTGCCATTCCCGTGCGTGCACGCAGTTCGCGCAGCAGTTCGAGGATCTGCGCTTGGATCGTGACGTCGAGAGCCGTAGTCGGTTCGTCGGCGATGACCAGTTGCGGTTCGAGTACGAGCGCCATTGCGATCATCACGCGCTGCCGCATGCCCCCGGAAAGTTCGTGCGGATACTGCTTGGCGCGCACCGCAGGATCCGCAATGCCAACCTGCGCGAGCATTGTCACTGCCCGTTCCCACGCTTCCTTTCGCGATGCCTTGGTGTGTACGCGCACGACTTCCGAGATCTGATCACCGACGGTGAGCACTGGATTGAGCGCCGTCATCGGCTCCTGAAAAATCATCGCCATGCGATTGCCGCGGATGGCGCGCAACTTTTCATCAGGGAGCGTGAGCAGGTCGAGTCCATCAAATCGAATTTCGCTCCCCGGCTCAATGCGACCGGGTGACGGCACCAGGCGAAGCAACGACAACGCAGTCACGGATTTGCCGCATCCGGATTCGCCAACGAGGCAGACAGTTTCGCCCGGTGCGATGGTAAAACTCACGCCGTCCACGGCCCGCGCGATCGCGCCGCCCCCGGCGGGGAAAGTGACGTGCAGCGAATGCACATCGAGCAGCGGTCCACCGCCGACAGCGGGGACGGGCTGGGAAAGGCGGGTCTGTGGCAAGGTCACGCGGGAAGCTGCTCAGGGGCGAACGCATCGCGCAAGGCGTCACCCAATGAGTTGCAGGCAAGCACGGTGAGAAGGATCGCGATGCCGGGAAAAAGTGTCATCCACCACTGGTCCCGAACGACACTGAAGCCATCGTGCATGATTGTACCCCAGCTGGGGTTGGGTGCGCGCACGCCGAAGCCGAGATAGCTGAGCCCCGCTTCTAGCGTGATGATGTTTGCAACCCCGAGCGAGGCGTACACCGCGAGCACGGGAATGAGATGTGGAACGATGTGACGGGAAAGTATCCGCATGCGGGGGACGCCGGTGGCGCGCGCTGCAAGCAGATAGTCGCGCGTGAGCTGCGACTGGATTTCGCTTCGGACGCTGCGGGCAACGTCATACCAGCCCGTCAGGCCGAGCAGGATCACGAGGTATGCAAACGGTACCTCGTCCCAAAAAGAACTCAGCGCGAGCAACAGCAACAGTCGTGGCAACGCCAGCAGCACGTCGAGTATGCGCATGAGCCAACGCTCGACTGCGCCGCCGGCAAACGCAGCAACGGCTCCGTAGCAGGTGCCGAGCATCAGCGCGATCGCAACGGAAAGTGAGGCGACTGAAAGCGAGACCCGGGCGCCGTACAGCACGCGCGCGTACACATCACGCGAGTAGGCGTCCGTCCCGAAAAAATGTGCGAAAGACGGCGGCAAACTGCGCTGCGCAACGATGTCGGGTTGCACGATCGGACTGGCGGGAGCAAGGATCGGCGCAGCGAGCGCGATCAATGCCAGCAATAGCACCAGCGCAATCGGAGCTCGAAGCGCCCGTCGCGCAAGCGGTCGAGGCGAAACAGGCGTGGGCGGGCGTTCGATCAAAAGGTCAACCATCGGGGCCGCCATCAGGCGCGACGTGTGCGAGGGTCTGCGACTTCACGCAGCAGCTCGGCCGCGAAGGTTCCGGCCACGGTCATTGCACTCACCACGATGATTCCGGCACCCACCAGATCGTAGTCGCGACCCTGCGTCGCTTTGAGCAGCGCGAGCCCCATTCCCGGCCACGAATAAATGCTTTCAACGAGGACAGTACCGGCGAGGAGCGAAGGAACAAGCATGCCTCCCAGTGCGATCACGGGCAGGAGCGCCGCCCGCAGCGCATGGCGGCGGACGGCCCGCTCGTTCAATCCCTTGCTGCGGGCGGTGCGAACGAATGGGGTGTCGAAGACGTCCCGCATGGCTGCGCGTTGAAAGCGGGCGATGATCGCGGTACCGACCAGCGTCAGGGAAAGCCACGGCAACACGAGATGGTGCAGACGGTCAAGCAGTTGTGCGCCTATTGAGAAAGGCGGCATGTCGCTGGTCATCCCCATCGCGGGGAACCAACGCAGCCAGACCGTAAAAATCAACGTCAGCAGGATGGCTATCCAGAACTCCGGGAACGAAAAGAGGACGAGCGACAGGAACGACCAGACGCGGTCCGCCCGCGAGCCGATGTGCGATCCCTGCCAGGCACCGAGCGCGATTCCGAAAACGAGGCTTGCAACGAGTGCGAGCGACATGAGGAGGAGTGTGCGCGGGATGCGTTCGCGAAGCACCGCGTTGACGGTGCGTTCCTGCGATGACGACCAACCGAAATCGCCGCGCGAATAAGCGCGCATTCGACGCACGTATTGCTGGCTGACGGAAAGACCCAGCCCAAGTTGCACGCTGCGCGCGTCGCGCACGGCGGCTGAGCGGTTCGACAGCGATGCTTCGTCGTTGAGCGGATCGCCTGGAGCGCTGTGAATGAGAAGAAACGCCGCGGTCGCTGCGACGAAGACCACCAACACGCTCTGCACGACCTGCATCCAGATGCGTGCAAACAGTCGGCTCAGCGTGCGTTCCCGAGTCCGACACGATCGCGCGCGATCCGTTGTGCGGGATCGATGGACCAGTCGGCAAGATTGGCATACCATGCATCGGCGCGCAGGGGCACGTTGCGGATGCGCTTGTGAATCGCAACCGGTGCGCGAGGCTCGTACAGAAAGAGCCCGGGCTGATCGTCGATGAGCGACTGGAAAACGTGCGTCCACATCTGGCGGCTGCGCGTCGTGTCAAACGCCGTGATTGCGCTGTCGATCATCGCATCGAGCCCGGGGTTCGAGTAGCCACCGTAGTTCATCTCGCCACCGGTGACCCACGTCTGTGGAAGCCCCAGGCGACCGGGAGTCATGGTGAGGGCAATCATCCACGCGTCGTAGTTGTGACCCATGATCGCCGCGCCCGTCGCCGGCCCATCGACCGTTCGTACGCGCACTTCGACGCCCAGAGGCC
Source organism: Gemmatimonadaceae bacterium (assembly GCA_043753735.1). Classification (GTDB taxonomy): domain Bacteria; phylum Gemmatimonadota; class Gemmatimonadetes; order Gemmatimonadales; family Gemmatimonadaceae; genus Gemmatimonas. Next base: position 18,002 of record JAYUWD010000487.1, on the reverse strand, counting down.
GCAGCTGTTCCTGCAGCAGGATTGCGTAGCGCTGGCGCGAGGCGCTCGACTGCGGCGCAAGGATTTCGAAGCCCAGGCGCACGCCATTACGCGTACGTACAGTCTCGGTGCCACTCATCTGCCACCCCGCGGAATCGAGGAGCGCGCGCGCGGCCGTCGTGTCGTAACGAATCTGCCGCAGTGCCAGCGTGTCAGGAATCAGCACACGTGGTGCCGGAGCGAGCGCCACAAACCCCAGCGTGTCGAAGACATTGCGTTCCATCCGCGCCCGGTCCACGGCCATCGCGAGTGCGCGTCGCACCCGCACGTCGCCAAAAATGGGATGCGGAACAGTCGTGGATTTGCGCGCGTGGAGATTGTATGCCAGCAGGCCGTACTGAATCGCGGGTGCCGACTCGAGTCGGAGTGACGTAGAACGGGCGACTTCCGCGAGATTGTCGGGGCGAATGGCTTCGTAAAAATCCGCTTCGCCCGAAAAGAGCTTGACGGTCGCGGCGCCGAAGTCCGGCGTGAATGTCCAGATGACGCGATCGAGTTTTGCGCGTCCACGCGAGTTGGTCGTATCAGCGACGATCTCGACCCGCGCCCCACGTTCCCACCGGCGGAAGCGAAAGCGTCCGGTGCCGATGGGCTCGCGAGCAAATGGGGCATCCTTCACCCGCCCCATGGGAATCGTATCGAGCAAATGGGATGGCAGGATGTACATGTGATACGTCGCATCGAAGAACTGATGCGGCAACCGACGTTTGAACCAGAATACAGCGGTCAGCGAATCGCGCACGGAGACCGAATCGATGTTGCCGAGCAGCGACTTGGTTTCGGACGCGACCGAGTCGGAGGAGTATGCGGAAAAAGTGTAGTACACGTCCTTCGCGCGCACCGGTACGCCATCGTGCCAGTGGGCCTTCGGATCGAGTGCGAACGCAATGGAGAGCGAGTCTTTCGCCCACTCCCAACTTTTGGCCAGCCGCGGCGTGTACCCCTTGTCGCCGGCGACGGACAACTCCGAGCCAATCTCGGCGAGATGATCAAAAATCGCATCGATGATCGTGAGCCCTTCGGTCGAGTTCATCCTCGGCGGAAAGAGCGTGGTCGGTTCGGGCTGAACGACAATCATCGTGCCACCGGTGTCGCTGATTGGGACGATGCTGCTGTCGGCACCTCTGCACGCGAGAATACCGATCAGTGCGAGCGGGGCAACACGCAAGGCGACGCGAATCATTTTATGCGGGATGGGGTTGGCGTGATGCGGAGCGGCTATCACGTCAGGATGGCGAGCGTAGGATGCCGAGTGCGCTTCATCGGCGCCAGAGCCATTGCGTGCTCGACAGGTCGCCTTCTTTGCGTTCGGTTGCAGCGATGAGCGACGCGTCTGCCTCGAGTGGCGTCACGTCATGCTGCGCGGCGAGCGCGTGCTCGAGTGCAGCGGCGACGTTCGACCAGGAGGGGCATGGGAGCTTGCGCGACGCGAACAACGCATCCAGCGATGCGGCCGGCGGCGTCGTGAACGTTGGCGGAGTGATCATCGCAGTGGCCAGCAACGACTGGTCGTCGTGCAGCAGGATGCTTCCCTGCTGCAAATACGCGCCGCGTTCGCGCCATATGGCACTGCCGACGAGTTTTGCGCCTTCGACCACGATTTCGCCCGCCGCCGGTCGATCGAAGCACACCGGTCCATCCGGCCGTACCGCTTCGGAGTCCGCGTCTGGAACGAGCATCGCTTGAACGCCGAGTGCGCGCAGGGCTTGAAGGAGAACGGCGTTGATGGCGGCGTACGTCACACGCCAGGCAATATCGGGTGCGACTGGCGCGGTGACGCTGTAGGTCACTTCGCGGCTGTGGAAAAGCGCGCGACCACCGGTGGGGCGACGTACCGCGTCAAACCCCTGGCGGGACACTGAGGCCGCATCGAAACGGCCGCGCGCAGTTTCATTGCGTCCGAACGAGATTGTCGGTCGGCTCCACGCGTAACAGCGCCAGACTGCCTCGCCCGAGCTGCGTGCCCGGTCCAGCAGCGCCAGGTCGAGCGCCATGTTACGCGCGCCGGGTGCGGGTTCGGAACGAAGGGTGCGAAAGCGCACCGGAAGCGGGGAGGTCGAGGCGGTGGCGCCGCGTGGAATGGGCATGGTCACTGCCATTAAGTTTACCCCACGACGGCGACCTTGCGTTGCAGTCAATCCCTCAGCGATACCGATACGTCACCCGATGCGTCACACGACGCATTTGTCCGGGCTCTCGCCCGTTCTTCGAGGATGGTCATGACAACTCGTACGGTCACCTCCGCGCACTACGCGGTCGACTCTTTCATTCCGCGACACCTCGGTCCGAATACGAGCGAGCAGCAGGCGATGCTGGCGACACTGGGCTATCTCACGCTTGACGACTTCATCGATGCGGTCGTGCCTGAAGCGATCCGTTTTCGCGGGACGTTGGCCACTGGCGCCGAGCGTAGCGAGCCGGAAGTGCTCGGTGCGCTGGCCCAAATGGCCGCAAAGAATCGCATTTATCGGTCGTTCATAGGCATGGGCTACTACGGTACGCACACGCCGCCGGTGATTCTGCGAAACGTGATGGAGAATCCGGCGTGGTACACTGCGTATACGCCGTATCAGGCGGAGATTGCGCAGGGGCGTCTCGAAGCGTTGCTCAACTACCAGACGCTGGTGACGGAGTTGAGCGGGCTCGAGATCGCAAACGCATCGCTGCTCGATGAAGGCACCGCCGCTGCCGAAGCGATGGCGCTCGCGTACCAAGCCAAAGGGAGCGCAACGCGCAACACGTTTTTCATTGCGTCGGACTGTCATGCGCAGACTATCGGCGTGGTGGCGGCACGGGCTGAGGCGCGTGGCGTGAGCGTCGTCGTCGCGGACGCGCGCGAGTTTGTCGTCAACGATTCCGTGTTCGGTGCACTGCTGCAATATCCGGGAACGGACGGTGCGGTCGTCGACTATCGCGCGTTCACCGAGCAAGCGCACGCTGCCGGTGCCATGGTGATCGTGGCGACAGACCTGCTGGCGCTGACGTTGCTAACGCCGCCGGGTGAGTGGGGCGCGGACGTGGCCGTTGGTAACACGCAACGATTCGGTGTGCCGATGGGCTTTGGCGGACCGCACGCGGCGTTTTTTGCGACGCGCGACGAATTCAAACGCTTGTTGCCGGGACGCATCATCGGAGTGTCGCGCGACAGTGAAGGGAAGCCCGCGTTGCGCATGGCGCTACAGACGCGTGAACAGCACATCCGTCGCGAAAAAGCGACCAGCAATGTGTGCACCGCGCAGGTGCTGCTTGCGGTGATGGCGGGGATGTACGCGGTGTATCACGGCCCCGATGGGCTGGCGAAGATCGCCGAGCGCGTGCACGGGCTTGCAGTGACGCTGGCAACAGGTCTCGAAAAGTTGGGCTTCGCGATCACGCATGAGAATTACTTCGACACCATTCGTGTTGAAGTCGGGATCCACGGACAGGGCGACATTCTCGCGGCGGCCGAAACGCGAATGATGAACCTGCGCGTGTTGGAGGCGGGCACGCTGACGATTGCGCTTGACGAAACCACAACGCCGACGGATATCGAAGCGTTGTGGGCGGTGTTCAATGGCAACAGCGCACCCGACTTCGGATTTGTGGATGTTGCGAACGATGTCGATGCGCGCTACGACGAGCGGTATCGTCGCGTGTCGTCATTCCTGACGCACCCGACCTTTCATCGCTACCGCAGCGAAACGGACATGCTGCGCTATCTGTACTCGCTGCAGGCGCGCGACTTCTCGCTGGTGCACGGCATGATTCCGCTGGGTTCATGCACCATGAAGCTGAACGCGACGACGGAGATGATTCCCGTCACGTACGCAGGCTTCGGTCAGATGCACCCGTTTGCACCAACGGTGCAGGCCGAGGGGTATCTCGAGATGTTCAAGCATCTTGAACAGGATCTGGCCGAGATCACCGGATTTGCCGGTGTTTCGCTGCAGCCCAATGCCGGTTCGCAGGGTGAGTATGCGGGACTGCTCGTAATACGCGCGTATCATGCAACACGCGGTGAAGCGCATCGCACGGTGTGTCTCATTCCTCAGTCGGCGCATGGTACCAATCCGGCGAGCGCGGTGATGGCCGGCTATTCCGTTGTTGTCGTGAAGACCGACACGGATGGCAACATCGACGTGGACGATTTGCGCGCAAAGGCCGATGCACACGCGGCCGATCTTGGCGCGTTGATGGTGACGTACCCGTCGACGCATGGGGTGTTCGAGTCGCGAATCAAGGAGATCACCGCGATCGTGCATGCGCACGGTGGTCAGGTGTACATGGACGGCGCGAACATGAATGCGATGGTGGGCATTTCGCGTCCGGGCGATCTCGGTGCCGATGTCTGTCACCTGAACCTGCACAAGACGTTCTGCATTCCGCACGGCGGAGGGGGGCCGGGAATGGGACCGATCGGTGTCGCGTCGCAGCTGGTGCCATTCCTTCCCACGCATCCGGTGGTGCCAATCGGTGGCGCTCAGTCGATCGGGCCGATTTCCGCGGCGCCGTGGGGCAGTGCAAGCATTCTGCCGATCTCGTATGCGTACATCCGATTGATGGGCGGTGAAGGGCTGGCGCAGGCCACCAAGATCGCGATCCTGAATGCGAACTACGTTGCGCGCAAGCTCGAGGCGCACTACCCCGTGCTCTACCGCGGGCAGAACGGACTTGTCGCCCACGAGTGCATTCTCGACACGCGACTGTTCAAGGGCGGCGCCGGAATCGAGGTCGAGGACATCGCCAAGCGTCTCATGGACTACGGCTTCCACGCTCCGACCATGTCGTTTCCGGTCGCCGGCACCATGATGGTCGAGCCGACGGAGAGCGAGTCGAAAGCGGAACTTGATCGCTTCATCGAAGCGATGATCGGCATTCGCGAGGAGATCGCCGCCGTCGAGCGCGGCGAGATGGACCGCGAGAACAACGTGCTCAAGCGCGCGCCGCACACCGCGGCGCATGTGACCAGCGATACGTGGGATCGGCCGTACTCGCGCGAGCTAGCGGCTTTCCCGACGCAGTGGACGCGAGAGCGCAAGTTCTGGCCGACCGTTGGCCGAATTGAAAGCGCGTTTGGCGATCGGAATCTGGTGTGCGCGTGCCCCGCTATCGAGGAGTACGTGCCGGGGTAAGGGCGTTGGTGCGGAGGGAGCTGCCAAGTTTCAATGCACCAACGCAGCTCCCCTCACTCCCCCAGCTGCCCCTTGTATTCCTGCGCCGTCATCAGCCCCACATCCCCACCGGATGCCACCCGCACCTTGATCATCCACCCCCCTTCGTACGGTTCAGTGTTGATCAACGCCGGCTCGCCGTCAATCCGCCCGTTCACCTCGACAACCTCGCCAGTCACTGGCATGAACAATTCCGAGACCGCCTTGACCGCCTCGACGGTGCCGAACACTTCGTGCTCCTTGTACGTCGCGCCAACCTTCGGCAGTTCGACGTAGACGATGTCGCCCAGTTCGCCCTGTGCGTAGTCGGTGATTCCGATGGCCACGATCGCCGCGTCGGCGGTTGGCTTGACGTACTCATGGTCCTTCGTGTACCGCAGGTCGGCGGGAATGTTCGACACGTTTTACTCCGATGGTGATGTAGAATTGGTCGGCGGAACGGACGCGGGCATCGACTGAATTGCGTGCCACAGGTCGGCCACGCGTACCGCAAGCTGCTCACGTGAGCCGTCATTGTCGATGACCCATGTCGAACGGGCCCGCTTTCGTTCGCTCGGCCACTGCGCATCGATCATCGCCTGCGCTTCCGCGGCGCTCAGGTCGCGGTCCCGCACAAGGCGCGCAAGCCGAAGCGAGGGAGGAGCGTCAACCAGAATGACGCCATCGAACACATGGTCAAGCCCAACTTCAAAAAGCAGCGGGATGTCCGAGATCACGACCTTGTCGTGACGGGCCTGTGATTCGGCGAGGCGAGCATCTCTCAATCGGCCGACGGCCGGGTGGACGATCGCGTTCAGCACTTCGCGCTCCAGCGGATCGGAGAAGACCCGTTTGCGGAGTGCAGACCGATTGATCGTGCCGTCGGCGCCGACGATTTCTGGGCCAAAGTGCGCAACAACCCGCGTGTAGCCGTCGGTGCCCGGAGCCACCGCTTCGCGCGCCAGCAGGTCTGCGTCGATGACCGTAGCACCCAGCCCCGCGAGCATGGATGATACGGCGCTTTTACCGCTCGCAATATTCCCCGTCAAAGCAAAATGACGCATCGCGCCAAACTAGGCGGATGCGTCATCAGGGGCAATCAGCGTGACATTCGTCTCACGACGGTCCGGCAGTCAGGCTGCCGCGCTTTCCGTGATCTCGCCGTCATGGCTGTCGATCTGGCGCCGCTTCTCTCGATTCACCAGCAACTCGGTGATCACCCAGCTCGCTCCGCCTTTGATCCGGATCTGGTGCGGTGTGCAGCCGAGGTAACGCTGGCAAGTATTGCGGAAGGCACTGCCCGACGGGAAGTCGAGCGCACTCGCGACGCCATCGGCGCTACGCGAGCCGTCTTCGAGCATGCTCGCGGCGACGATCAACCGTCCCCACGTCAGCAACTGATGCGGCGGCGGTAACTGCGCCCCTTCCAGTCGCTTCGACAGCAGACGACGGGATACGGCAATCAGACGCGCCAGACTGTCTGGGGTGAGGCGTTCGTGCGCCCGGGTCACCGATAGCATGACTGCGTCGCGAAGCACACTGCGCAGCCCGGCCAGGTGCGGCTTGAGCAAGCTCGAAACGCTGCGCGCCTCGGCCTGATCGAGCAACGCCGCCAGAATTGCGGGCGTGTCGGTCTCTTCGGCCACAACAAGCACATCGATCCCGCAGCGGCCGGCGTCGAACATGTCCTTAGCTCGTTCGCGCGTCATATCGACGTACGCCACGAGAGCGGCACGAGGCACACGAACGCGCAGTTGGCGCACCCGTTCGAAGTCAGCGCGGCCATCGACGTAAAGATCGAAGACCACCACGTTGATCGGGCCTCGTTCGCACGCACGCGTCAGCGAGGTCCAGTCGTCGCACGGAACGAAACGATAGCGATCCCGCGCGGCTGACCGAAGCCGTGCAAGTCGTGGCTCGTGTGCTAGAAGCGTCGCGATTACACCCATGCGACCGTCGGTTTGGAGATTGAAGAAGACAAGGAAAAACCACTTCGTGGAAAAGACGCTCCCACTGTCGAAGCGTCACAGAGCAACACAAGTGGCTCAGTTCGTTGAAGATTTCGGGGCACTCATGGATCCTCTTCCGCCCGGCGATACTATTGCAAAGTGCAAAACGTCCACGAGCTGTGCGTCGTCCCCAGATTTTCGTGAGCCTAGTGCGCTCGTCTGACCTCGCGTCGTTGATCGAGTCGGCCTTTGAGGCGACATTCGACATGAACGTCCTGGCGTCGCTTGACGGCAGCGTGCTCGACGCGAACCGCACGGCGCTTGCCTTTGCCCACGTGGAATACGCGGCGCTGCTCGGTAGCGCCTATTGGGACGCCCCAGGCTTGCGTGCGCATCCCGAGGTGGCACTCTGGCTGCGCGACGCGGTGGCCTCGGCGGCGGCGGGCGAACTCCCGCGATGCAAAGCGTATCTCCATCGATTGGATGGCACCGGCGCGCACTTGGACCTCACTGTCCGTTCCATCGCGCCGACGACACGATCGCGTCCTTTCCTGCTCATTGAAGGACGCGACATCACCGATCGTAACAGCGTACTGCAGGCCGCACGCACCGAGGTCGCCGAGGTCGCCGAGGCGGAAGCACGCTTTCGTACAAACCTCGACGCAGGGCTCGACGCCTTCGTGATAGTGCGCGCCGTGCGCGACGAGAATGGCACGCTGCGCGACTTTGTGATCGTCGACGCAAATGAGCTCGCAGCATTGCTGGCAACGATTCCGCTTGCCGAGCTTCCGGGGACCTCGATTCTCAAGTCGTTTCCGTACAGCAACGCGACGGGGCTCTGGGATCACTGCTGCACCGTCGTCGCGACGCGCCGACCGTTGGAGGTTACGCTGCATGCGCCCCGCTCTGGCATGCCGGATCGATGGGTGTTGCGACAGCTGGTACCGATCGGTGACGGCGTGGCGATCTCGTCTCGCGATATCACAGCGAGCCACCGCGAGCGCGTGGAATTGGAAGCGAGCGAAGCGCGTCATCGCGAGCTATTCGAATCGAATGGTGCGATCCAACTGCTCGCCGATGCAGAGGACGCGCGCATTCTCGACGTGAATCCGGCCGCCGAAGCGTTTTATGGTTGGCCGCGCGAAACAATGCGTACGATGCTCGCCACCGACCTGGAGTTTTCGACTCTTGACGAGTGGCGCGCGCGCAGCGAGACCATGGCGCACGGCACGGGCAATCGTCATCTGAGCGAGCATCGTGTTGCGAACAAGCAGCGACGACAGGTGGACACGTTCACCAGTCTTGTGCACGTTGCCGGTCGCCGAGTGGTGCACGTGATCGTTCAGGATGTGTCGGACCGTGTGCGCACGGAAGCGTTGGCGCAGGAATCGGAAGCGCGATTCCGGGCGGTGATCCTGTCCATGCGCGAAGGCGTCGTCATTCACAACTACGAGGGCGCCGTCAGTGCGCACAACCCAGCTGCCGAGCGCATCCTCGGATTGACGAGTGCACAGCTGCTTGATACGGAGGTGCGGGCTGACAAATGGGAAGCACTTCACGACGACGGAAGTCCTTGGCCATCCGCGTCGCATCCCGCACTCATCGCGCTACGCACCGGCGAGCATCAGTCGCGCTCCATCATGGGCGTGCGTCGTGGTGACGGCGCGTTCACGTGGCTTTCCGTTTCTGCCGCGCCGCTCGTGCGCGCGGGTGAAACGCAACCGTACGGCGCGGTTGCACTGTTCTCGGATATCACCGACGAACGCGTCGCGGAAGATCGGCTTCGTCATGCACAAAAACTTGAAGCGGTCGGTCAGCTTGCCGGTGGCATCGCGCATGACTTCAACAATCTGTTGACCGTCATTCGTGGCGCCGTCGGATTCATGGCTGACGGACTGGACGCCAACTCACCGCATCTCGAGGATGTGCAGGCGATCGAACGCGCGACAGTGCGTGCCGAAGAGTTGACGCGTCGCCTGCTTGCCGTTGGTCGTCGTCAGCTGTTGCAACGTACGCGTATCGACTTGAACGTACTGCTGCGCGACTATCAGGTTACAGCACGCAATACTGTCCCGTTATCGATTGTGGTGCGTATGGAACTCGCGGATGAGCCGACGGTCGCTTTGCTCGATCGCACGCGCTTGCACGACGCGATCCGTGCGCTCGTCGAGAACGCCACGAATGCGATGCCCGACGGGGGCGTACTCACGTTGGGTACCGATGTGGTCATGCGTGAGCGACCGACCGCAAGTAGCCTTGACTCCAATGTGAGACGGTACGTCGTACTGCGGGTCAGTGACAGTGGTGTTGGCATGCCCGACGAAGTGAAGGCGCGTCTCTTCGAGCCATTCTTTTCGACGCAGCCGTTTGGCACAGGACGCGGGATGGAACTTGCGTCGATACATGGCATGGTCGCGCAGAGTGACGGCTTCATGGAATGCGACTCGTCGCCGGGCAACGGCTCGACGTTGCGTCTCTTCTTCCCCAAGGTCGCACCCAGCGCACCTGAACCAATACCGTCGGTCGCGGCAAGCTTGCCAGCTGCCTCACGCGGGATTCTACTCGTCGACGACGATCCGATGCTGCGGGATCTGGCGCGTCGGATGCTCGAAAAGTTGGGGCATCACGTGGTCATCGCGGAGTCAGGCTCGCAAGCGCTGGCACACCTCCACTCACAGCGCAGCGACATCACCGTGATGGTGACCGACTTGACCATGCCCGAGATGAGCGGAATGGAGCTGATCAACGAGGTGCAGCGCCGGGGTCTGTCAGTGCCGATGGTGGCGATGAGTGGATATGCGCTTGACTCCACGGTGCGCGAAGAGCTTGCATCGCGGAAGATTCCGTTCGTGGCCAAGCCATTCTCGGCGGCGGATCTCACCAAAGCGATCGCTCGTACAACCACATAAAAACCGACAGCATTTACAACAAACGCTGCTGCCCCTCGTCGCCACGCGGTACGACGTGACAGGCGCGACAACGGGCCTCGTATGAATCCGCAGCACCGACCATGATCGTTGGCGACTCGTACGGCGCGGGTTTGCCGCCGATCAACCGCTGATTGCGACTGGCTGGCGAACCACAGAGCACACAGATCGCGTGCAACTTGTCGACCACTTCCGCGATCGACATCAGGTGCGGCATCGCACCAAACGGTTCGCCACGAAAATCGGTGTCGATACCAGCCAGAATCACACGGCGACCGCGATTGGCCAGGCTGGTCGCAATCTCGATGATACCGCTGTCGAGAAACTGCGCTTCGTCTATCGCGATGACCTGCGCCATCGGATCGAGACGCAGACGGATCTGCGCCGCCGAGTCGACGGGCACCGCATCGAAGACGCGCTGGTCATGGCTGGAGACCGCCCACGCACCGGCGTACCGATCATCGAGATGCGATTTGAACACTTGCACGCGCTTGCGGGCGATGGTGGCTCGACGGATGCGCCGAAGCAACTCCTCCGTCTTGCCACTGAACATCGACCCTGCAATGACCTCCATCCAACCGCCTGAAGTCTGAAAGGCGCCGCTCATGCTTACGACTCGACGTCGCGATCAGTCTCACTCGAGCCTTCGCTCGGGCGCGGTGGACGCTTTGCGTTCTGCATGCGCGCGCCACGCTCGGACCACTCCTCTTTTCCTTCGGCACGCTCACGCACCGGGCGGTCGCCAAACGCGCGACGCGCTTCGTCCGGACGCACCTGGCCGCGACCAGCGCCACCGCCAGCTCCACCACGAGGCGGGCCGGAGCGCGGTCCACGATCGTCACTCCGGGCACTGTCACGCGGCGCGCGGTCGGGAGGACGATCGCTACGATCAAAGCTGCGCGCGGGACGGTCGCTGCGTTCGCCACGATCGGCGCGATCGAACGGACGCGCCGGACGATCACCCCGATCACCACGATCAAAGCTGCGGGCCGGACCGCGCGGTGCACCACGCTCGCCGCGGTCGGCGCGCGGCGGACCAAAGGTGCGCTCCTTGCGCGGCGCACGTTCGCCGCCACGCTCATCGATACGGGCCCTGAGACTGCGACCACGCAACGTCGCGTCGGCCAGCACTCCGACTGCCTTTGCCGCGTCGTCTGCGGCAAGTTCGACGATGCTGTGCGATTCGAACAGCTCGACCGTGCCGATGCGCTCGCCCGGAATGCCAGCCTCGTTCGCCACAGCACCAACGATATCGCCAACGCGCACGCTGTCACGCTTGCCCACGGCGAGAAAGACACGTTGCTTCCCAGAGCTGTTGCCGCCGCCGCCGCCACCAACAACCGAGAGACCGGCACGCGGGCTTGATTGGGGCGCAACACGCGCCACTGCATTCGCGGCTTTCGCGCGCAGCGTCACCGCATCACGACGCGCGCCTTCGTACAGCCGCAGCGCCGCCGCCGCGATCTCGAGTGCGTCGTGCGTGTCCAGCAACGGCGCCAACAGCGCCATCTCGCTTGCCGATGCACCACCGGCGTTGGCGAGTGTTGAACGCAGCGCAGTACGCAGCGTGCGCGTACGGCTTTCGGCCGCTTCCTTGCGAGCGGGCGGATTCCACGCCTCGGCGAGGCCGTTGGTAATGCGACGGAAGGTTGGAAGTTCGTCAGGCAGAAGCAGCGCGACCGCATCGACGGGACGCGTCGCGATCGCTTCGGTCAGTGCTTCGGTCGTGGCCGGCGTCTCCCAGAGCACGACCAGCGCAACATGCTGCGACGTTGGTTGCTTCACGACCTGTACGGCGTGTCCATCGACAACGACACCAAGTCGCTCGAGGGCGCGTGCGGCATCGCGCAGTCCGGCGTCCGTCGCGGCAACAACCACCAACGATGGCGGGTCGGTCGCATCGAGGACGGTGCGCAGTGCATCAGCGCGGCCAGCGGCGGAGGTAATCGCATAGCTCGGCGTCATCGGCAGTGGGGCATCGACAACCGCATTCTGCGTGATACGGCGCGCGCGACGGAGATACGCCTCGAGGAACGCCTCGGCTTCCGGCGTCTCTTCTTCAAGTGTGACGATACGCTGCAGTTCGTCGGGTGCGCCGGTGAGCAGTGCCTGCAACGACTCTGCGCCACCATCACGCAAAATGTCGTCGAGACCGATCACGACAACGGCACGCAGGGCATCGAGGTTGAATGTGGAGGCGACACGCAGTTCGAGCAGCTCAGCGGCCGTACCGACAATGACCGCAACCGGACCGGTGGCAATGACCCGACGCGCGCGAGCGACGGCGCTGACCGGCACTACGCGAAGAGCATCGTTGGCGAGGAGTACTCGGGCCTGCTCTGCGGCGCTCAGCGCCTGTTCAGTGGTTGGTGTGACGACCACGCACGCCGGCGCGGTGCCATTCTGTTCTCCCCGACTGCGCTCCAGTCCTGGACGCATCGCCGCCGCCATCATCCGCAGATCGGCTGGCCCTTGCAGCACTACATGCTGGCTGCGCGTTGCCCCGGCCCCCGGGGTCTCCCGTTCTTGCTCGCCCACGTCCCGCTCCCTTTCAGTTGTCTGTCAGCCCGACCGCCCAACGGTCGATGTTGTCGCACGACCACAAGCCTTTGTGGTGCGTGGCGCACGCCGCACGGCGACGCTTAGTTTGCGAGTGCTCCGCACCCGCATCAGCAACCTAGTCGATTGAGGCTGCGATTCGGTAAACAAATCCCGACCTCGGTCAAACTGCTCAAGCAGAGAACGATCTCCACCTCGACACAGATTTCAACATGCCGCTTGCCTTCCTACCGTCCGCCAATATTGCTCGTATGAAAGAGTCGGCCACGCTGGCCGTTGCGGCGAAGGCTCGGGCGCTCAAGGCAGCAGGGAAGGCGATCATCGACCTGGGCGCAGGCGAGCCCGATTTCGACACGCCGCAGTTCATTCGCGACGCGGCCGCCGAAGCGATGGCGCAGGGACACACCCGCTACACCGCGACCGAAGGCATTCTCCCACTCCGCGAAGCGATTGCCGCAGATGCCAATCATTCGTTGCGTACGGGGATGCCTGTCACCTCCGCCGAAGTAGTGGTTTCCAACGGCTCCAAACAGTCGCTGTACAACGCCTGCGTCTGCTGCTTTGGCCCGGGAGATGAAGTCCTCGTGCCGACACCCGCATGGACCAGCTACTACGAGATGGTTCAACTGGCGCGTGCCACCGCTGTGCCGGTCTTTGGTGATGTCGAGAATGCGCTCAAGGTGACGGCAGCTCAGCTGGAAGCCGCCGCGACCCCACGCACCCGGGGCTTGATGCTCTGCTCACCGAGCAATCCGACGGGCGCCGTGTACACGGCCGCCGAGCTGACATCGATTCTCGATCTCGCCGCAGACAAAGGCTGGTGGGTGATCGTCGACGAAATCTATCTGCGCATCGTGTACGACATGCCCGCGCAGTCGGCGCTTTCGCTCGCACCGGCGCGCGATAATCTCATCATCATCAACGGCGTCGCAAAGGCATACGCGATGACGGGTTGGCGCATCGGGTGGTCCATCGCGCCAGTTGCAGTGAGCAGGGCGATGACGGCATTCCAATCGCACACCACGTCGAATGCTGCATCGATATCGCAATACGCGGCGCTCGCCGCGATCTCTCGTCGCGCTGAAGCCGAAGCGGCCATCACGCACATGGTCGGCGAATTCAAGCGTCGACGTGATGCAGTGCTCGCGACGCTCACTGCATTTCCGGCCGTAAAGTACGTGCATCCAGCCGGCGCATTCTATCTTTACGTGAACGTCGCCGGTTTTGAAGGCGCCGCCGATGCCGGAGCTGCATTCGCCGCGCGCGTGCTGGAAAAGGAAAACGTGGCGGTCGTTCCGGGTGGTGCGTTCTTGACACCCGATTGGATTCGCATGAGCTACGCAACCACGGAGTCGATCGCTGTCGATGGCATCACGCGCATCGCGCGCTGCCTCACAACCGCGTGAACGTCGACGTCATACCTGTTTCGTCCTGCTCCACCGCGCGTTCACTCAATCGCTTCGGCGAGGAGTTCCGATGATCACGACCATCGTGCTGGTCGAGGTGGATCCGAAGTACATCCCTGCGTGCGCTACGGCGCTGGCAGGGATCCCGGGTGTCGCCGAGGTCTATTCGGTTTCGGGACAGTGGGATCTGGTGGTGATCCTGCGCGTCCCCGACCTCGATCGCATTGCCGCCGTGGTGACGCAGGAGTTTGCGCACGTTCCCGGCATCAAGCGCACGGAAACGCTGACCGCTTTCCGCGCCTACGGCCGACACGACCTCGAACAGGCGTGGGATATCGGGGTCGAATAGTGGGTGCTCACGGCCTTGAGGTCAGCGTTGACAGCGACGCCCTGTTTGGCGCGCCTCTTCAATCCACGTCGGCGGATCGCGACGGAGGATGATCGTGAACAGTGGCTCGGTCGCAAGCTGCACTCCGAGAAGTACCTCCGCCTTTCCGTCGTCGTCAACGTCGATGTAGTCGAGATAGCGATAGCGCGGCGGCGAGCCCTTGTTGCCGAGTGTCGCGTAGGTCCACGTTGCCTTGTAGCCCCAGTTCTCCCAGTCGAGGAAGACGATGAGGTGCCGCGGCCGCTGCAAATCAGCGAGCAAGGTGTCGGGATAGACCTCAGGGTCATCGTAGACCACGACGAGCGTCGGTTTTGTGCCATGACCAGTATTCACGAGATGAACGGTGCGCACATACTTGGGCAGCGCCGCGATCGGGATCCCCTTCTGCGTCGCGACCAGCATGTTCGACTCGCGAAGGGCTTGTTCGACTTCCGCGCCGCTGACCGGTTTCGCCGGAACTGGGGGCGGCGCGTGCTTCTTCAACGTGAACAGTTGTGTTCCTTGAAGCATCGGTGCCAACGCACTGGGCACGATGATCTCGCAACCTGGGATCGAGTCGAGGGCGGGGGCGTTCTCTGTCCACATGCCGCGTGAAAGCTTCACCGGGCCGACAGACTTCCCATCGCGGTAAGCCTCCAGCATTTGCCCGCCGGCGAGGTATTGAATGTCAAACGCGTGCCATCCGCGATCCCCCAAGCGGATGTTGCGAAAACCTCGAAGACCGATGAGGCCGATTGGCGCGATCTCGAACCCGTTTTTCGTCTTGAAAGTCGTAAACAAGACCTCCGGATTCGACGCGAGCATCATGCTGTCGCTCGCCCACTTTTCATCGATGATGGCGTTGCCGCCGAGCAGCTTTTTGACTCGTTCCTTGCTGCACGCAGCGACCGAAAGGATGACCGTCAGCAACAGCGGCACCATTGCAACGGTTCGGCGTAGCTGAGAAGGGTGACGCATCGGGACGAAACTCACGTTCGGGACGTTAACAGACAGGATGCTGGCAACCGGAGCTCCGGCCGACCCACGCTTCTCGACCAATGGTAGTATACATGCAACCTTTGGCGTGGTAGCGGCGGTGAGGACTGTTACCGGCGCGACCGCGCAGGGTTGCGTGCGCGTCGGCGCTGCCGTGTTGTGAGCTGTCGACGCAGTCGCTACCCTCCCGTCTGTGACAGACGAACGAGTTGGGCATCCGGGTCACGATTTCGCCGACCCTGCGGTCGATGGCCGCACAGCGAACGACCAGTCGGCCAAGCGTGAGGTCGCGTTTCGAGCCGTCCTGCAGGCGCTGCGACCCCTGATCGGCGAGGGCGCGGTGATGTCCGCCGGGACCGATCCGACCCTCGAACGACAGGCACAGCGCGCTGATCCGCCCGCCGTATCGCCCTGCGAACCACTCGAGCCGCCGGGAGCTCGCGCGATTGAAGGGTCCCAATCCCCCGTGGTGCGCGCATTTCTGGACGGTATTCAGCGCAGTCGACTGGTCGGCCATGTCCAGGGCTTTCCAATCGTTTTCGGCACGGTGGCGGCTGCCGTGCGGCGTCGTGTCGCACGTCGTCTCGAAACGTGGGAGTCGCCGCGCGTTCGACGGGCGCTCTTTGCCTCCCGCAGTCAACTCGGCGAGTCCATTTGGGAGCGGTTGGTGGACAGCGCAATACCCTTGGTCGACGTAACGGAAGGGATGCCGCCTGAATCGGTGTCGCCGCACCCAATGGCGCTTCGTGCGCGCGCCCTCGAACTGGTGGCCCTCGAGCGGGAACGTGCTGAACGCCAGCTCGCCGCCGAATGGTGCGCTCGTGAAACCGAATGGCTCTGGATCGACGGCGGAATTGCAGGGAACCTCGCCATTGACGAACGGGCACCGGCATTTGGTGTCGTCAAATCTCACAACACGCTGTACGGCGACGTAGCTGCGGTGCGCGATCTGCTGGCGCTGCGCGAAGGGGAACGATCGCCCGCGTTTCTCGTCGGACATCGTCCCCGTCGAGCGGTTGCCAGTTGGTATCTGCGATTGCGCGAGGCCCCCAATGGCGATCCGCTGCATGGTCTGGTGCGGATCGAAGTGGCGCCGCCTGCTGACCACGCGGGAGCGCCGGCGACTGCAACGTTTACCGCACATCTCGACACGCTCTCCGCGTGGATCCTCGCCGAACGTGCGCCCCTTTCGCTTCCTGATCCTCGGTGGGACACGCTGACGTACGGCGTGCTCGCCTGTGAGCAGTATCTCAAGTCAATCATCGGTTCCTGAACGTGACCAGCTTTTCGCCGACCGAATCCTCCAGTCCTGATGTGTCGCCTGCCCCGGACGAACGTGCGCCGCTCGGTCGCGTCGTGGCAACCGAGCGCAAGCCCAACACACCACACGAATTTCATTTCTGGACGGCGATCGATTCGCCGATCGGTATCGGCACGATCGTACGAGTGGAAGGACCGGTGCCCGTTGGCACCGTGATACCACGGGTGTACGGCGTGGTGATGGAAGGCTTCAGCTATTCCGATCTGCAATCGCCGCTGCACGATGTGCTCGGCCACGACGGTCAGCCCGGTGGCGGCGCGTACGCGGCGACGGAGCGGACGGAGATTCGGTTGTACACGGCACAGGTGCTCCGACATGTGCCCGAGGAACCGCTGCAGCCGGTGCCCCTTGGCGTTGTGTATCTCGCCGACGATGCCGATGTCGCCGTCGCACTGCGCATGGACAGCTACATCGCCAACGAGCCGACGACCGGCATTCCGATTGGTGTCTACCGCGCCGGTGGAATGCGTTCACCAATCTTTGTCGACGCCGATTTTCTGGTCGGACCCGAAGCCGCACATCTGAACATTTCCGGTGTGTCAGGTCTCGCGACCAAGACGAGCGCGATAGAGTGGCTGCTGCAGTCGATCTTCGCGCACTTTCCGGCACATCGCGGAACGATTGCGGCGCTCTGTTTCAACGTGAAAGGCCCCGACCTCTGCTTCCTTGATCAACCGGGACAAATCCAGGATGCCGACCGTGAGCTGTACGAGCTGCTCGACGTGCCGCCCACCCCTTTCGAGAAAGTCGAATATTTTGCCCCATACACGGCGCGCGGTCTCGCGCTCAACACGTTGCGCACCCATCCCGATCTCGTCGATTCAGTCTCGCCCCTGACGTGGGGGTTGAACGAAGTGCTGCAGTTCGCCGAAGTGTTGCTCAACAAGGATGATGTCGACGCGAAGGCCGACGCGTTGATCGACTTCATCCGCGAACGGGTGGTCGGCAAGGACTTCCAGGAGAACGGATTCGCGCGCGTGCATCGCGTGCAATCGTTCGCCGATCTCGATGCTTGGTTTCGCGAAGTGTTGCGTAAAGTCGAAGACTCCAACGGCGACACCTGGCGGACGCATCATGCGGCGACCATCCGCAAAATGCGCAATCGCCTCTCCAATCTGTCGACGCGCTGCGCGGGTCTGGTGACCGACGACGGGGTCGTGTCCGATCTCCCGTTCGGTGCGTTCAGCGACCGCACGGTGTACGTCGTCGATGTCGCCAACGTCGAGGAAGATGCGCAGGATCTCGTCTTCGCGCGCACGGTCTCCAAACTCCGCGAGCATCTCGAACGTCGCGATCTGGGCGTGGATCA